>CAYWWM010000001.1:0-22066 GCA_964461735.1 uncultured Solibacteraceae bacterium
CGTCCCCATCGTCTAGCCCGGCCTAGGACATCGCCCTTTCACGGCGGTAACGGGGGTTCAAATCCCCCTGGGGACGCCATTCAAATCACACGACTTACTTCCTTGCCGCTTGCAACGCTGAGTCATTCATCATCGGGCTGTCCCGAACCGGCCATAGAGCGACGGAACGACCACCATGTTCAACGCGGTCGAGGAAAGGAGGCCAAAGAGGATAACAATCGCCATCGGCGCCTGAATCTCGTTGCCGGCTTCACCCATTCGCAGGGCGATCGGAACGAGCGCCAGACCTGCTGCCAAGGCGGTCATGAAAATGGGCGCGAGTCGCTCCGTAGCGCCGCGCATTAGGGCTTCCTTCAGATCCTGAACACCCTCTACTTCCTGCAAGTGCCGCACATGCGAGATGAGCATGATGCCATTGCGGGTGGCGATCCCAAATAGTGTGATGAACCCGATCAGCGAAGCAACGGACAGCACTCCTCCCGCAATGAACACCCCGACGACACCTCCTACCAGCGCCAGCGGAAGATTGAGCATGATAATCAGGGCGTCGCGAAAGGACCGGAAAGCCGTGAAGAGAAGCAGAAAGATTCCGAGGATCACGACCGCCCCGAGCCAGAGCAGCCGCTCGGAAGCCTGCGCTTCGCTCTCGAATTGGCCGCCATATTCGATATGGTAGCCGCGCGGGAGGACAACCGCCGTCTGAATCGCAGGTTGGATGTCATTCACAACGCTCCGCAGGTCTCTCCCGGCTACGTTGCACTGGACGATGATCTTTCGCTGCACGTTTTCCCGGCTGATGAAATTGGGCGCACGGTCGTCTCGAATCTCCGAAACCGCAGCCAACGGGATCTGCGCGCCCGCTGGAGTGTCGAGCATCGTTCGCCGGATGGAGTCCAAATCCTGCGCACCCTCGGATGCATAACGGACGACCAACGGAAACGCTACCTGTCCTTCGAGAATCTGGCCGACTTGACGGCCTAGCAGAGCGGTCTGGAGCGTATCGGCGGCATGTCCTGCGGGAAGACCGTAGCGGGCTAGCGCGGGGCGATCGAACTGGACCCGCAGGATGGGAATGTCCATCTGTTGCTCAATGGAAAGGTCAACGACGCCTTCGACTTGCCGCATGGCGGCTTGCGCCTGCGTTGCCAGATTGCGCAAAGTTGCGAGATCATCCCCGAAAATCTTGACCGCGATGTTGGCTCGTGTTCCCGAAAGCATGTGATCAATACGGTGCGAGATGGGACCGCCGACCGTGACGTTGAGGCCGGGCAAGAGCGTTACCCGCTCGCGAATCTCCGCCAGGACCACTTCTTTGGGACGGCCGCGCATGTCTAGATTCACGTCAATCTCGGCCGATTCCACCCCCTGGACATGCTCGTCCAGCTCCGCGCGTCCCGTACGGCGGGCCGTCGAGACGACTTCGGGCACGGTGAGCAAGATGCGCTCCAGCTGGCCTCCTAGTTGATCCGACTCCGCCAGGCTTGTTCCCGGCACCGTGACCGCCTGAATCGTCAATGCTCCCTCGTTGAACTCCGGCAGGAAAGAGCGGCCCGTCGAATGGAAGCTCGAGACGGCAGCGGCAAGCAGCAAGCCTGATCCGACCAAGATCACCAGAGGATGGCTCATTGCCCAGCGCAGAGTGGGCTGGTAGAATCGCTTTAGCCAGCGAACCAGCCAGGGCTCGCGACCTGCCAAGACCATCCTGGCGCGCGGCAGCAGTAATAAGCAAAGCGCCGGTGTGATTGTAAGGGCGACGATCAGAGAAGCCCCGAGTGCGATGACGTAAGCGAATCCGAGCGGCGCGAGCAGACGACCTTCTACGCTGTCCAGCAAGAACAGAGGGACGAATACCAGAACGACAATGAAAGTAGCAAAGACAACCGAGCTGCGGACCTCGACGCTAGCGCGGTAGACAACCTCCAGAGCAGACAGCCGCTCGGCAGGCGGCTTTTGGTTGTTGTCCCGCAGCCGCCGGAATACGTTCTCGACATCAATAATCGCGTCATCCACCAGCTCTCCGATGGCAATCGCCAGTCCGCCAAGACTCATGGCATTGATCGTCAGGCCCGCCGCGTGCAAACTCCAGACGGCGGCAATCAAAGAAAGCGGAATCGCCAGGAGAGTGATGAGCGAGGCCCTAAGGTTTGCCAGAAAGATAACGACAACCAGAGCAACGACGAAACCACCTTCTCGAAGCGCCCCCATCAGATTCTGGATGGCCGTCTCGATAAAGTCGGCCTGTCGAAAGACTTGCTTGTTAATCTCGATTCCTTCCGGGAGAGTTCCTTGAATTTCATCGAGGACCGCATCCAGCGACTGAGTCACTGTCAGCGTGTTGACCCCCGGCTGCTTCGAAATTCCTAGAATGACGGCGGCTTTCCCGTTGTGGGAGCCTTCGGCTCGTTTCAGGGCTTCCCCGATGCGAACCTCCCCCAGGTCGCGGACGAGAATCGGCCGGCCGTTGCGGGAGGCGACCACGGTTTGCTCGATATCCGATAGAGTCAAGGCCCGTCCGATGCCCTGCACCAGGTACTCCTGGCCGCCGGTTACTCGAAAGCCCGCGGCGGTATTGCGATTCGATTCGTGGAGCGCGTCCTGCACCTCATGCAAAGTAAGGGCGTGCGCCTGAAGTTTTGCCGGAGACACCAGGACCTGGTACTGCTTTTCTGCGCCGCCCGTGGGTATCACTTGGGCGACGCCCGGCACAGCCAGCAGCCTTCGCCGAACCGTGGTATAGGCAATCGTGTAGAGCTCCAGCGGCGGATGGCGGTCCGATTCAAGCGCCACGAACATGATCTCGCCCATAATGGAGGAAATGGGGGCCAGGATTACTTCGGCCTCCGGCGGCAAGCCGCCCTGCGCCAGATTCAGTTTTTCTGTGACCACTTGACGTGCGAGATAGATGTCCTCACCCCAATCAAACTCCACCCACACCACGGCGACACCCACAGCCGTGGCCGAGCGAACCCGGCGCACACCGCTCGCCCCGTTCAGGGCTGTTTCCAGCGGGAAGGTTACCAGGGATTCCATTTCTGCAGGGGCCATGCCCGGCGCTTCCGCCAGGATCGTCACCGTCGGCGCTGTCAGGTCCGGCAGCACGTCCACCGGCACAGTGGTTGCGACATAGCCTCCCCATACAAGCAGGATCGCAGCGAGAACCACGAGCAGCTCCCGGTTGTTTAGCGACCAGCGAATCAGCCCGTTGATCATGGATGCTCCTTTGGACAATTTTCCTCAATGAACGTGGCCGTGCGCGGGAATTTGCGGAGAGAGCGCAGCCAGACGGATCAGGTAAGCTCCCCGCGTAACAACCCGCTCGCCGCGACGCACTCCTTCGAGAACCTGGACATAACCCGCCGCTCTGGCGCCCAACTGTACGGGACGGCGAGAGAAGGACTCACCTGCGACTTGAACGAACACGACCGGTCTGCCCGCGTCATCCACAACCGCCTCTTCGGGGACCGCTACAGCTCTTGCTGCTTGCGAGAGAAACAGTCGGACCGATACTGCCTGGCCGATGGCCAGCTTCCGGTCTGAGTTATCCACTTCGTAGATCACGCTGAGCGTGCGCGTAACGGCGTCGATCCACGGGCTGACGGACACTGTGCGCCGAGCCAGAATGGGCCGCTCGGCGCCGGGCAGTTCAATCTCAGCTCCGCTCAATTGGGAAACACGGAACGCTTCCGCTTCCGGAACGCTTGCAACCACGTACACGCGGTTCACAGCCACGATGCGAAACAGACGATCCCCCTGGGTTGCGTTGGATCCAGGAAGCGTACTAACGCCCGCAATGATTCCGGACAACGGGGAGCGCAGTGTGAAGAGCGACTGAGTTGGAGATGCGTCCGCGCGGCGGGTATCTTCGTATTGTGCTAGACGCTGCTGCGCAGCCTTTAGGCGGGCAGCCGCCACGGTTTCGGCGTCCTGCGCTTCGTCCAAGCGCTTGGCGGGGATCGCGCCTGCCGCCAGCAGACGCTCAACACGCAGCCGGTCTCTGCGCGCCTGCTCCAGTTCGGTAGTTGCCTCAGCGATGGCGAACTCCAACGCGGGAAGGTCAGCGGGCGCGGGAGTCGGAGGGCTCAGGAACGCCAGAGTCTGCCCCTCGGCAACAGAGGACCCGAGCACGGGGATCGGACTTGTGCTGGCGATCCTTCCAGTGATTGGAGCGGTTACTTCGACTTCGCCACCGCTGCGGGGGCGAACTTCACCTGCCACGCGCAAGCTCTCACGGATTTCCCGTTCCACCGCCAGCTCGACGGCGAAATCCAAGGTCCACTGTTGCTCCTTGAGAAATGAGATCGTTTCTTCCGCCGCGCCTTCGCCAGCGCCGGGGGCGGCGGCTTGCGTAGCCGCGACAGTCACCGTACCAAGGTCATGCCTGTCCGCCAAACCCGTGGAATCCAGAATGACAGCCATCCGGTACTCCCCCGGAATTGGGGGTTCAACGTCCACGCCGAAGATTCCGGGACTCGACGGCCCATTCGCCCGAAACGTCTGAGCGGCTTGCTCCTCGTGTTGGAGTTCGACTGTGACGCGGCCTTCGGAAACGGGCCGGAAATTCCGAATGTCCGTGAAATGGACGGCAAAGCGCACTCGTTTGTTGGCCACCAGGGGTGGGTACTCCATGAACAACTCGGTTCGCTCGCTCCAGCGAGTCACGGCTATAGGATCGGGGCCTTCGGGCTCCGGCGCAGGCGCTGGCGGTGACTGCTGATTGCAGGCCGCCAGAAACACAAAAATCGCTGCGCTAAGAAAAGCGGTTCTCATGGCAACACCTCCGGGTTCAGGAAGGGCCTTCCGGCGGCCCGTTCCAACTCGACCTCGGCCTGTTTGGAAGCCGCTAGGAGTTCGAGCGCTCTCAGGCTCGATTGGCGCTGTACGCGGTACGCATCGAGCAATTCCAAAATTCCGAGTTCACCCTCTTGATAAGCCTCCTGAGCGATCCGTTCGAGTTGCGAGCCTTCCTGTTGGAAGCGAAGGCGATACTCTTCCGCAGCTAGGCGGCGCATACGCAACGCCTCATGTGCCCCGGTAACCTCCGCTTGAACTTGCTGATTGAGTATTTCGCGGCGATAGGCGGACCGTCTCAACTCGGCTTCGAGTTCCGCTACGCGGGCCTTTCCACGATCGAAGATCGGCACTGCAAGGGAGAACCCGATATAGGGACCGTAGCGGATTCCTGCGAGCCCTTCGGCCCGCTTGAAACCTACAGAAAGAACAGGATCGGGAATGCGCAGACGCGTCGCCGCTTGCTCTTCCCACTGGAACTGCTCCTGTTGCTGCTGTTCGGCTTGATAATCCCCCCGGCTTTCCAGGGCGGCCTGAAGCAACGCGGGAAGCGGCGGCAGTTCCTGGCCGGACCCTAATTCTCCCTGCGCCCGGATCGCGGCCGGGTTCACCGTGCCGTCGAAAAAGGCCGCGAGACGCGAACGTGCCTGGGCGATCCCCGCCTGCGCCGAGATCAGCTCCGCCCGGAGTTCCGACTCTTCGCGTTCGGCGCGCAGCAGATCGAAGCGGGAACTCTCGCCGAGCCGTTCTCGTTCTCGGAGAATCCGCACGACTTCCTGCAACTGGCTGATGGCATCGTGCAAGACGGTCTCCCGCTGCTGAGCGAGCACCAGGTCGTAAAACGCCCGGCGCATATCGCTACACCGGCTCCAAAGGACGTGCTGGGATTGCATCTCGGCCACCCGAACAGCCGACAGTCCAGCCTGCCGCAACAATGCCAACCGGCCGTTGAGCGGCAGAGTTTGCTGCACCCGCGAGATTTGCGTAAGGCCGGCTCCTTCGTGGTCATAACCCACGTGCGGGTTCGGCCAGACCGACCAACCTTGCGTGCGGGCTTCCACGATAACAGTTCCTGTGCGGGATTCCTGAGCCGAAGGGCTTCGCGTCAGAAACATCCGCACTGCTTCCGTTTCCCGCAACTCCTGTCCGTGAGCGGAAGGCCAGAAGAGGCCTGTTACGGAGATGAATCCCAATGCAACACGCATGTGCATCAACATGGCTCTCCTTCAAGACTCTAATTTTGGATTGGAAACAGGCAGAGCACGGCGCTCTGCGCGCGATGCGCGGCTAGGCGGGAGGGGGTCTGGGAGAGGAAGCAAAAATCAGGGGGGGATCGTGTGAATGGTTCGAAGCCAAAAGACGAAAACCCGGAACCGAGGGAAGACGTGCTGGACGACTTGGTTCCACTGGCAAAATTGCCAGCAGTGAAAAGGATTGCGTCAGGCTCGAAGTTTGTGCAAGAAAGATCGCATCAATGTCTGCGCGGTCCGTCGAGGACTGGATCAGAGGAAAAGAGCCAGCCGGATGATAGGGTATGGACAAGTGGGTGTGGACCGTCTGACCTTGCCCCAGATGATCCTTCCGGACATGATCGCTAGCCAGATCACCATGGAAGTGAAAATAAGGCGCTTCGAAGAAACTTGCCAGAACGGCAACGGTCGCGGTAATTGTCCAGAGGCGGCCCATCATAGGAAGTCTACTAGAGCCTTGATGCGTGCTCAAGTGCTAGTTCAGTGCCTGCGAAGTCTTCTGCCAAGCAAGCCGTCGAGGAGACCTCCGGGGTTACCGCCAATAATGGGTTGCCGCAAGGGGGGCCGAAAGATTAAACTGAGGGCACCTGGAGGAAAATCGCAGAACGGTTCGTCCCCGAATCGAAGGATGTGAACAGTGCCTATCTACGAATACAAATGTCGCGGCTGTGGAAACGAATTCGAGGCGTTCGTGCTGCCTCAATCGAAAGGCGCGCCTCAGTGCCCGACCTGTCAGGGCCAGGATCTGGAGCAGTTGCTTTCCGCCTGTGTGGTCAGCTCGGAGGAACGCAGCAAAGCGGCTTGGAAGGCTGCCCGAAAGAAATACGTGAAAGGCGAATTGCGCGACAAGAAAATTGCCGAACGCGAGGAAGCGGAGCACCATCATCACTAACCTCGCCGGCTCCGGCCGCGCGCCTCGTACCGTACGACGGCCCGTTGGCTCCGCTCCCGAGGCGGAAGAAAGGAAGATCAGGATGTTTCCCGGCATCAACAAAACCATTTTTGCAGCGGCGCTTGTGACTCTGCTTGCGGGAGCAGGCCGCGCGGAAGACATTGTGACGTTCCAGACGGAAGACGGCTGGAAGCTCACCGGCTCTCTGTTCTTGCCGCGCGAAGAATCCGGCGGCGTTTCCCGGCCGGGCGTCCTCTTGCTGTCGGAGCCCGGATGGGAGGACCGCACCATTTTCACGAGCTACCTGGGCGAGGACCTCGCCGAGAGCGGCTTCGTGGCGATGAGCATGGATTATCGGGGCACCGGCGCGAGTCTCGGGGAGAAGAATTTCGAATCCTTCACGGCCAAGGAAAAAGAGGGGATCGCGCAGGACATCCGGGCCGCTCTGCGATTTCTGTCGAAGCATCCCGGGGTGGACTCCAGCCGCATTGGGATCGTGGCCGCCAGTTGGACCGCGCGGCTGGCGGTGCGGGAAGCCTCGGAGAATTCCGATATCCGGGCTCTTGTGCTGATCTCCGGCGCTCCCGGCGAATCGGCAAGAGCCTATCTCGAATCCGAAGACAGCGTCCCCGTGTTGGGCGTAGTTGGCAAGGACGACAAAGAAAATCTTCTGGAACTGGCGAAGGTCTACGCGGACTCCAAGAACTCTTCGAGCGACTTGCTCCTGGCCGTTGGGTATGGGGCCGGCATGTTCTCGCACACGCGGGGGCTCGAGGAGAAGGTCGTGGCATGGCTGGACCGGAACCTGAAAGGGCTTGGGCAGGAGCGGGAAGTCAGCTTCCAGTCGAAAGACGGATGGACGGTGCGCGGGCTGCTGCGCATTCCGGCGGGAGCCGGCCGCGGGCGGAAAGTTCCGGGCGTGGTGATGGTGCACGGAGCTAAGCACGACCAGCAGACCTACCACGCCATGGCGCCGGAGCTCGCCAAGCAGGGGATTGCGACGTTACGGTTCGATTGGCGAGGCAAAGGGACCAGCATCGCGGAGGGCAAGACCTTGTACGGGATCAACATGCCGAACGAGGAATCGGCGAACATTTATCTCGACGTGGAGGCGGCGATCGAGCTGCTGGCGTCGCAAGCGGAGGTGGACGCCAACCGGATCGGGCTGATCGCGGCCACGGCGGGAACCGGGCACGCTTTGCGAGCGGCGTATGGGGACGAGAGAATTCAGACGGTGGTCCTGCTGACCTCGAACGCGGCGCCCACCGGAGAGGCCAAGGAGTTCCTCACCCGCGGCGGCAAACCGATCTTTGCGATTGCCAGCCGCGAGGACATCAACTATGACCGGGGCAGCCTCGCAGAGGAGACCCGGCAGGCGTATTCGTTTTCGAGCAACAAGGAGAGCCAGTTGCTGCTCTACGACGACGCGGGCCGCGGCTCGGAGATGCTGAAAACCAAGCCGGAATTGGAACGCATGGTGCTGCGCTGGTTTGCCGAGAAGCTTGGCGCCGCCAATCCGCGGGCGCAACAGGTTTCCCAGGGCCGGCAGTGAGCGCAGTTCCAGGAAAAGTCGTGAGAAGGAGAGCAGACCCATGAAACGGCGCAGAGAGTGTGGATCGTTTCTTGCCTCGGGCATCGTGATGGCAGCGCTTTGGCTGGGCGCCGTGTCCTCGGCCTGGGCGCAGGGCCGTGTCGTGCGCTTCACCACGGAGGACGGCTGGAGCCTGGCGGGAACGCTCTACGAGCCGCTCGAAGATCCGAAGACGCGGGGCAATGGTCTCGCTCCCGCGGTCGTCATGCTGCCGGAGCCGGGGTGGGTGGATCGCACGATCTATGACTCATATCTCTCCGCCGACTTGCAAGCGAAAGGCTTCTTTGCGCTGAACGTGGACTTGCGCGGAAGCGGCAACAGCCTCGGCAAGAAGGTTCTCGAAGAGTTTTCCGCCGAGGAGATGAAAGGAATTCAGTCAGACTTGAAGGCCGCCATGAAATTCGTGTCGTCGCTGCCGGGAGTGGACCCCAACCGCATCGGCGTCATCGGGGCCGGAGCAACTTCCGAATATGTCATCCTGGAGGCTGCGGAAAATTCTCAGGTGCAAGCGGCAGTCCTGATCTCCGGGACCCTGAGCGCAACGGCGAAGCAATACCTGCGGGGGGATCAAAGCGTCCCCGTGCTGGGTCTGGCCGGCAAGGAAGACAAACCGAGCTTCCGCGCGATGACGGAAGCCTACGCGCTCTCCGCCAACCGCGCGAGCGATCTGCTCGTCGCTGTGGGCCACGGCGCGGTGATGTTTTCGCATACGGAGGGCCTGGAGGCGAAAGTCATCCGGTGGCTGGAGGGCAACCTCAAGGCGTTGGGCAGGGAAACGGAAGTTTCATTTCGTTCCGAAGACGGCTGGACCTTGCACGGAATGCTGCGGCTTCCGGACGGCGCGGACTCGAACGCCAAGGTTCCGGGCGTGCTGCTGGTCCACGGAGCAAAGCACGACCAGCAGACCTACCATTTCATGGCCCAGGAGATCGCCAAACGGGGAATGGCTGCCCTGCGCTTTGACTGGCGCGGCAAGGGACAAAGCACCCTGGACGGAGCGGCGGCGGATCAGGATGAAATGTGGCGCGACGTGAAAGCGGCGCTGGAGTTCCTGGCCGCGCAGCCCGCCGTGGACGGCAGCCGTCTGGGCGCAGTCGCCGCGACCCTGGCCGGCATCAACACGCTGCAAGCCTCCCTGGGCGACCCCCGAATGAAGACGGTGGTCCTATTGACGGCGCTCGAGCCGAACGACGAGGTCCGGCGTCTGCTCGGCTCCAGTGACGTGCCCCTGTTCGCCATCGCCAGCTTGGAAGACAACAACTATCAGCGCGGAAGCCTGGCCGAATCCACGCGCCTGGTCCACCGGCTCTCGAAAAGCAAACAGAGCCAGCTTCTCCTGTATGACGATGCCGGACGAGGTTCGGAGATGTTGAAGGTCAAACCCGAGCTGGAGCCGATGATTCTCCGCTGGCTCGACGACAAGCTGCAAGGAATTCCGCCGACGCAATAGCTAGCCACGGCACGTTCTACGTGCCCTAAGTTTGTTTTGTGGGGTCAATCAACCACCTGCAAGACGCTCGGTCGTCCATTGCATTGGCCGGCGAACAACCCTGACGTCGCCAACGCACGAGCGTAGCTGTGTTGTGATTGGCGTTGCGCCGAAAAGAATGCAACAACCAAATCCTTCGAGGGAGATATATAGAGGCCTTGGCCGCGGAAGCCTGCCTTGAAGAAATCACCGTCGGCCCAGACGGCATCCCACTGATACGTTTCATGCTGTGCCGCGTCGAAAAAACCTTCGATCGTGAGGGCTTTAGAACCTGGTGCGGACCTCTCCACGAGTTCGCGTCGCCCCCCTTTCTGCAATTTTTCAATGTAAGCAGGCGGGACTACGGGGTTAGACGCAACAAGTCGCCAGCTCGGGGCGTGGAGCACTCCATATCGAGCAAGATCGCGCAGAGTTCCAGCGATACCACCGTGACTTGCCGCCGCGCCAGTGCGAGGAGCCACGACGAGAACGGCATCCTGCTCGGCCCCCATGCGACTCCATATACGGTCAGCTAGTACGTCACCGTACGACCTGCCTGTTACGCGCTCGACAAGCCAACCCAGGACAAACGTGTTCACAGAAAGATATTCGAACCGCTCTCCTGCGGGCCGGAGTCGCCTGATCGAGGCTACCAAGTCGTAGGTCGAACGGTTTGCAGCGGGTGTTGGCCTCAGCAGACCAAGCGTGGATTCAAATTGAAATACGGCAAGCTGTGGTCTTTCCCAAGTATTCGACTCATCATTCTCAAGTGCGTCCATCCCAGATGCCTGGTCAAGAATGTCTATGATACGTGTGCCCCGCCAATCCGTCATCGCCAAGTTTGGAATATAAAATTCTATAGGCTTGGTCACATCAACGCGGCCTTCCGCCTCTAGTTGCGCAACCAGCAATCCGGCAAATGTCTTCGACACTGACCAATAAATATGCTTAGTGGAAGGCTGGATACGCGGGTACTTCTCGTAAACGATCCTTCCCCTGTGAACGACGATGAATGCGTCTGTTTGGGACTTCTCCAGATACTCTTCGAGCGTCGCCCTTCCAAGAAGCGGGGTCTCGGCAACCACTCGGCCGATTTCCGGACGCGCTGCTACGCTTAGCGCACTCACTGGTCCCGACCGCGGGATTACCACATGTGCAAAGAGCTCGGCGATCCGCTGCATCGAATACCGGGCATAGTCGTAATCCGCCGTGACCTGCCAGGTTTCCAGGCTAAACAACTCGTTCAGCTTGCTCGTTTGCTCGGGCGTGTAGCCTCTAGCCGGATCCAGTCCCCTTCGCCAATCAGCGTCCTGCGCCGCAACTCCCAGCGCTACAAGCACGACAATCGCAAGCGTTGACATGCTGCCGATAGTCTTCATGTGAATTTACCCCGTTACGGCCAGAGCGTGCTTTCTGAGGCTTCCGACCATGCCCCTCGGTGCTAAGTCAAATTACAATAAAAATGGAAAATGAAAACTCTGTTTAGCGGGCCACCAGCTTCAGGGCTTCGCGCCCAACTGCAGCAGCAGGTCCGCAGCGCTGGGGTGAGGGCCGAAAGGCTTCTTGGTGAAGTCCACTACTTTGGCTCCGATGATTCCCTGGGCGATGCTCAGCGGCGTTTGCTCGAACTTATCCCGAACGTCCAGGCGGGCGCCCTTTTCCACCAGAAACCGGATGACGGATTCCGCTCCTACGTAGGCTGCGCCGTGCAAGGCGGTGTAGCCGTTCTCGCCTACGGCATTGACGTCGCCGCCTAGTTCCACCGCCATTTGGACTGCTCCCAGGGCCTTCGGCTCCTCGCCCGGCCCGAAGTCCTGGTAGCGGCCAAGCCCTGCCGCCACCATCATGGGAGTGATCTGCTCATTGGTTCCGAGGCGCGGGTCCGCGCCGCGCGACGCCAGCAGGCGCATCAGCGGAGCGTCGTAGGCTCCGGCAGCCAGCAAAAACGGCGTGGCGCCCAGAATGCTGAATCGGGGCGTATTGGAGCGAGGCAGGCGCACCGGCTTGGTGATGCGGGCGTTGGGATTGGCGCCGCGCGCCAGGAGCGTGTCAATCAATTTCACCATGTTGGGCCGGAACATGTAGGCACGCGCGTCGAGCGAATCGAGCTGCACGGCGGCGATGTGCGAGGCCCCCTTCTGGATGGCGTAGTGCAAGGCGGTAAACCCGTTCGGATCGGCAGCATTCGGGTCCGCGCCTCGCTCGAGCAGGAAGATCGAAAGCGCCTCGTGGCCGTTGGCGCTGGCGATCAACAGAGGCGTCATGCCGGCGGAAGATCGCTTGGCCGCGTCAATCGCGCCAATGTTCTGGTACCGCGTGGAAACGCCGGAACTCCCGTCGCCCGGCGCCGCCGCGTTCACATCCGCTCCCGCAGCTAGCAACGCCTGCACCGACTCCAGGTCTCCTAAGCGCGCGGCGAAGAACAAAGCCGAGAATCCGCCGTTCGACCGGGCGTGCACGTCGGCGCCGCGCGCGACCAGAGCCCGCACAACCTCCGGGTGCTTCTGCGCCGCTGCCCACATGAGCGCGGTCTGCCCCTGGCGCGATTCTGTGGCGTTTACGTTGGCTCCGGCGGCCAAGAGCAAGTTCACGGTTTCTACGTCGCCGGTGCGCGCGGCCTTCATGAGCGGGGTTTCGCCGGTGGGCAGCGCCGCGTTGGGATCGGCGCCCGCCCGCAGAAGGATCGCAGCCATCGGCGCGCTGCCGTTGGTGCAGGCCAGCAGGAGAGGCGTCACTCCATAGTCGTTCGCCGCGTTCACGCCGGCGCCGGCCCCAATCAGCAGGTCCGCCGTTTCGAGATCGTTCCAATGAGCGGCCCAGTGCAGCGCCGTCGCGCCGTCTCCCTGGCGCGCGTTCACGTCGGCCTGCTGCTGCAAAAGCGATCGGACGGCCGCCTGATCGCGTTTTTCCACCGCATCCGCCAGCCGCTGGTCGGCGGCGTGCGCGAGTCCTGCCACCAGGAGCAGACCTGCGATCAAGTTCACTCTGCCACCCACCTGACTCCCTCCTGTTCTGTCCGGCCATCCTGTTCCCGCGAAGCGGGAAAGATATGCCGGCCAACTAACCACTCACAACTATCCACTATCAACTAAATTTCCAGCTTTCCCGTACTGTCACCGTAACTCGCGGCCGGGATTCCCAGTTTTTCGAGCAGCGTGACGTAGAGATTCGTGGTCGGCGTATCCTTCGGATAGCGCAGATGCCGCCCGCCGCGGATGCGGCCGCCGGCGCCCCCGGCCACGAGCACCGGAAGATTGTCGTGCGTATGCAGGTTGCCGTCGCTGATGCCGCAGCCGTACACGATCATCGCATGGTCAAGCAAGGACCCTTCGCCGTCGGGCGTCGCCTGCAGCCGTTCGAGCAGGTAGGCCAGCATCTGGGTATGCAGGATGTCAATCTGAATCACCTTCGCGATCTTGTTCGGGTCCAGTTGGTGGTGGGTCAGCGGGTGATATGCGTCGGAGAAGCCGAGTTCATTGTAGACGCGGGTGTTCGATTCCTGTCCCATCATGAAGGTGGTGACGCGGGTCAAGTCGGTCTGCCAGGCGAGCGTCTGCAAGTCGGCCATCAGCTTGGCGTGTTCGGTGAAGGTGGCCGGGACGCCTGCGGGCCGCTCCAGCGAGGGAAGTTCCCGGGCAGACTGCTCTTCCGCCTTCTGGATGCGCCGCTCGACGTCGCGGACGGCTTCGAGATACTCCGTAAGCTTGGCGCGGTCCTGCGGGCCGACCCGCGTGGCGAGGCGCGTCACCTCTTCGGTTACGAAGTCGAGGATGCTGCGGTCGCTCTTCCTGCGCGCGAGCCGCTCGTCCGGGTTGGTGCTGTCGCTGTCTCCGAAGAGCCGCTCGAACACGGCGCGCGGCTTGTTTTCCATTGGCATCGGTGTGGTGGGAGTGCGCCAGGAAAGGGTGTTGGTGTAGGCGCAGCTATAGCCGCCGTCGCAGGAACCGACCACCTCGGTCGAGTCGAGCGCCAGTTCGAGAGACGTCAGTTGCGTCTGCTTGCCAAGCTCCCGCGCCACGAACTGGTCAACCGTCATCCCCGCCTGGATGCCTGCGCCTTCGGTCTTCTTCGGATGCACTCCCGAGAGGAACGTAGCCGCGGCGCGCGCATGATCTCCCGCGCCTTCGCCCGCCAGGGCCAGGGCGGTCTTGTGCGCCAAGCCGCTGAGCACCAGAATCTTGCCCCGAAAGGGAGCGAGCGGCGCGAGGATCGGCGTGATCTCGAAACCGGCCCCTTCCGTCGCCGGGGTCCATTGGTTCATGATGATCCCGTTCGGAACGTAGGCAACCCCGAAGCGTATTGTCGGCGCGGCCTCTTGCGCACTGGCGAACGCCGGGACCATGGCGTCGAGCAGCGGCAAGGCAACCGTGGCGCCCAAGCCCCGCAAAAACGCGCGGCGTGGAATGGCTTTCTGGAAAATCATCATGGGACCTCTCCTCTAGGGTGACTCCCTCATCTGAAATGGCGTGCTGCGGACAATCCCCAAAACCAGCGACGACCAGCGGTAGCCGTTCCCCCGGGCCTCCCGCAGAATCGTGCGGATGGCGGGCTGGTCGTAATATTCAACACCCCGGCCCAGGGCGTATGTCAAGAGCCTTTCCGTAACGGTCGAAACGAATTCTTCCTGCTTGCTCAACAGGACCTTTCGCAGCTCCGCGGGACCGTTGAACCGGGAGCCGTCGGGGAGCGCTCCGGAGGCGTCAATGACGGCGTTGTCGGCCCCAATGGTGTTGCGCCACTTGCCGACCGCGTCAAAATTTTCGAGCGCGAATCCCAGCGGGTCCATACGCGAATGGCAAGTAGAGCAAACGGGATTCCGGCGGTGCTGTTCCATGCGCTGGCGCATCGTCAGGTTGCGCACCTCCCCATCTTCCTTGAGCGAGGGAACGTCGGGAGGAGGAGGAGGGGGCGGCGTGCCGAGAATGTTCGACAGCAGCCACTTGCCTCGCAGCACCGGCGAAGTCCGGTTGCCATAGGACGTCACCGTCAGGATGCTACCCTGCCCGAGCAGGCCGCGACGGTTTTCATCGCTCAGCTTCACGCGCCGGAAGTGGCTGCCATACACGTTCGGAATCCCGTAATGCCGCGCCAGCCGTTCGTTCAGGAACGTATAATCGGCGTTCAGCAATTCCACTGCGCCCCGGTCCTCGCGCAGCATGCTCTCGAACAACAACTCGGTTTCCTGCTGGAAGGCGTCGCGGAGATTGTCGTCGAACTCGGGGAACTCCGAAGCATCCGGCAACACCAGGCGCATGTTGCGGAGGTAGAGCCACTGTCCGGCGAAGTTGCTGACGAGGGCTTTCGAGCGAGGGTCGGCGAGCATCCGCCGCACCTGCTGATCGAGCGCCGCTGTCTCCCGCAGCTTGCCGCTTTCGGCCAGGTCGAGCAGCTCGTTGTCCGGGATGCTGCTCCAGAGAAAGAACGACAACCGGGTAGCCAATTCGAGATCGCTGATGGGGTAGGCGGCGCCCGCAGCGGTCTCCGGCGGGTCTTGTTCTACGCGGAACAGAAATTCGCGCGACACCAGCAGCCCTTGGATCGCCCGCTCGATGCCCGCTTCGAAGTCTCCGTCCTGTCGGCCCGCCTGGTAGAGGCGGAACAGACTCTGGACGTCCCGTTCCGTAGCCGGGCGGCGATAGGCGCTGCGGGCCAGGGAGGAGAGAATTTTCCGCGCGCAGGGATCTTCTTCCTGGATGCTCGCCGGGCGGCACACGAAAATCTTGCGACGGCTGGCGGTTTCCCCCGGACCCGCCGGGTTGTAAGGGCCGGTGATGATGACGCTCGCCACTGCGGGGCTGTCCTGCGCCCTGGTCTCCAGGCGCGGCTGGATCAGGTCCTCCGGCTCCCAGGTTTCCTTGGCAAAACTGATCCCAATCAGCCGCGCGCCCGCCTGGACGCGGAGGCGCACTGCCAGGTTCTGATCCGCCGTCAGCTCGTATTCATCTTCGGTGGTTCCCAATTCCGTCTGCGCTTCCTTCCCGCCAACCGTGAACTGGCCGAGCCGCGAGTCATCGAGGCGGATCTCCATCTGGTGCCGCCGGTCAAGGCCCAAGATCGTAAATCCACCCGGGTCTCTTTGCAGGCGCACCTGGATGAGGTACTCGCCATCGAGCGGGAAGAAATGGCTCACAGCGACTCCGCCACGGGACCCGAAGGGGAGCTCTTCGCTCATGCGGTCGTCCTGCTGCAGGAACCGGGAGACGTTGTAGGTTTCGACGGCGGGCCGGCTGATGGGGCGGCCCACGGCCAGGCGGCTCCACTTCCGAGCCGCCGCCAGGTACCGTTCGAGCAGCATGGGCGAGACCGAAAGAACATCGGCGATGTTGTCGAAGCCGTAGCCGGAATCGTCGGCGGGCAAAAGCGCGTCGCCGTTCACGTCCAACGCCAGCAGGTCCCGGACCGCGTTCGAGTATTCGGCGCGGTTGAGGCGGTGCGCGAGCGGCCGCCCGGGATTGGGGTGGGCTGCGGCCGCGCGGTCGAGCTCGGTCTCCAGGTATGTGGCAAAGGAATCGTAGGCCGCCTCGTCCGGCCGCGGCATCCCCGCCGGAGGCATGGCGCGCGCCCGCAGCTTCCGCATAACTTTTTCCCAAACCGCAGCGCCGCTGGGGACGTTTTCAACGTCCACCGAACTCAGCACCAGGCCTGCCGTCTTCAGGTTTTCGTTGTGGCAGGTGATACAGTACCGGCCAAGGAGCGCCCGATAGGACACGCCAGACGGCGCCTCCGAGATGCGCGACTGGGCTCGCGCGGCCGGCAGGAAAACAACCCCGGCCAGCAGAAAACCGAGACATACTACAGCAGCCTTCGACATGGGGACAACTCGATCAAGCTTGGCGACCTTGCGGGTTTCCCGCCGGCCTATTCTATCCTTGCCGTCCGAACTGAATCAAGCGCAAACCCACACTCTCACTCCAGTCGCTGCCCTGGTTTCTTGCGTTGCGCCGTTCTTTTCTGAAACTCGGTCCTTCGTTCATACGTCTCTCTAACTACAAGCGAGTTGGAGATCCAAAGGAGATTGATTGAGATTGAGCCAGCGCCGAAACCCGTCTGTGCCGCAGCCTCCCGGCCCCCAGGCCCTCTGGCCATCGGGGGTGGGATTGCTTTGTTTGTCAAACAGTTGTAACCTATCAGCACTTTCATACCGCCTGCGTTCAGGCTCTGCTCGCCACCGGAGCACAGGCGGAGTGTTCGGTGGGGTGTTGCGTATGACGGGGGTTCAAAACAACGGGGCGCCAGAGGATCCCCAACAAGGGGGTGCTGGGTATCCTGTGCGACCGTACACGTTTCCCATTCGGACTGCTTTGTACGCAGGGTTCAGTCTCATCTTCGCCCTGTGGCTTATCTCGACGTATAACCTGGAGCGGCGTCTGACAGAGCTAGAAACCCAGGAGCGCGAGATCAGCGCCCAAGCTTCCACCAATGGAGGGTTGCTGTCGGCGATCCGGGACCAGTTCCTGTTGAGCGCGATCTACCACCGGGATGCACTGCTCGACAATCGGCCGGACCTGCAAGAATATTATGAATTCCAAATTGCGGAGACTCGCCAGAGGATCCAGCAGGCTTTTGCCGCTTACCGACCTGTGTTCAATTCTCCCGAGATGCGGGACCGTCGAGAGCGTCTGCAACAGGAGATTGAGGAATACTGGAGCACCTTGACCCCCCCGGGGGCGCACCGGATGGGTTTCGGTACCCGCGACGCAGGTCTGTATCTGCGGCAATACGTAATTCCCAAGCGGGATGACATCATTCGGCTGTCGGAAGAGATCGCCGAACTCAACCAGGTGAATCGGTTGCAGCGGCAATCGGAGGTGGCGCAGATCCATCTGGCCATGGAGCGGCGGATCCTGCTGTCCACCGGACTGGTCGTCGCGTTGTGCATGGTAATCGCGTTTTTCATCACCTTCTACGCGGGCAGCTTGGAGAGCCGGATCCGCCAGCAAAGCTTGCAGGACTTGCAAAACAAACGGGAACTCCAGGACCTCTCGGTGCGCCTGGCGAACGCGCAGGAGGAAGAGCGCCGGGCGATTGCCCGCGAGCTGCACGACGAGATCGGGCAGGCCCTGACGGCGATCAAGATGGACATGGCGCTGGCGCAGCGCAACCTTTCGAACGCGGCGCGGGCGGAGGCTCTGCTGGAAGAAGCCCGGGGCATCGCCGACCGGACGGTAGGCTCCGTGCGCAATCTCTCCGAGCTGCTCCGCCCGACGCTGCTCGACAACCTCGGTTTGTACCAGGCTGTTGACTCGCACCTGCGCTCGTATTCCAAGCGGACGGGAATCCGGGCCGAATTGGTGCAGGAGGACATGGCGGAACACATAGACCCGGAATCGGCCATTTGCATTTATCGGATTGTGCAGGAGGCGCTCAACAACATCGCCAAGCACGCCCAGGCGTCCACCTGCCGCGTGCTCTTGCGCGGTCTGCCCCGCTCGGTGGAAGTCGTGATTGAAGACAACGGCATGGGCTTCCAGGCCGAACCCTGGGATTCCAACGGCTCGACCACCGGCGTGGGGCTGAAAGGCATTCGGGAACGGGTCAATTCCCTGCAAGGAACCTTCCGGCTGGAAACCGGCCCCGGGCGGGGAACCCGCATCTGGATCGAGTTGCCGCGTCGGGAGAGCGGCGCTACCGTCAGGGTTTCCTCCGTTTCGGTGCAGGTTCCGTCAGAAATTCTTCCTGTTGAGAAGGTCAAATGAAAAAACTTCGCATCCTGTTAGCAGACGACCACACCCTCGTGCGGCAAGGCTTGCGCCGGATTTTGGAAGAGAAAACGGATTGGGAGGTGGTCGCGGAAGCCCATGACGGCCGGGAAGCCGTCCTCCGCACCGTAGAGTTGAAGCCGGACCTGGTCATCATGGACATTGCCATGCCCCAACTGAACGGCACGGAAGCGACGCGCCAGATTACGCGCAAGGCTCCCGACGTGCAGGTGCTGGTTCTCAGCATGCACATGGACGAAAGTTATGTCTTGCAGACCCTCCGCGCCGGCGCCCGCGGGTACCTGCTGAAGGATTCCGTGGACGCCGATCTGCTCCGTGCCGTCACCGCGGTGAGCGAAGGCAAGTCGTTCTTCAGCCCGGCCGTTGCCAAGATGATGCTCGATGACTACATGCGCCACTTGGAACAGCAGGGTGTCACGGACCGCTTCGAACTGCTCTCCGAGCGGGAACGGGAAATCTTCCAACTGATTTCGGAAGGAAACAGCAACAAGGAAATTGCCAACACCCTTTCACTCAGCATCAGCACCGTCGAAACTCACCGCTCTCGGATCATGGAAAAACTGGATCTCCACAGCACGGCGGAAATCATCCTCTACGCCGTCCGAAAAGGCTTTCTCACCTGACGGTCCGTCGCTCCCCGAAAAGCCCTCGAAGTCCTGCCGATTCCATTTCGAGCTTGACGGAAGCTCAAGCCTAAGGGTATTGTCGCCTTCCGGCACGATTGCCCCAGCCGCGATTCGCCAGGGCGAACCGGTCTCGGAGGCATTGTGGAAGCCGAGAGGCTTTTCTCCTGATGCCCTGGTCGCAGGTCTATATTCCGCTCGGCTCTCTGGGGCTTTCGGCCCTGGTGGCGGCGCTCCCCGTGATTGTGCTGCTGGGGATGCTGGGCTTTCTGCGCACGCGTGCGCACACGGCCGCTCTGGCGGGCCTGGCGGTCTCCCTGCTCATCGCTCTGTTCGTTTATGGCATGCCCGTCCCGCTGGCCTTGGCTGCCGCCGGCTACGGCGCCGCCTACGGCCTCTTCCCGATCGGCTGGATCGGCCTCTCGGCGATCTTCGTCTATGACATCACGGTCGCAACCCGTCAGTTCGGGGTGCTGCGCCAGACGATTGCCACGCTCGCCACCGACCGCAGGATACAGACGCTGCTGATCGCCTTCAGCTTCGGAGCGTTCATTGAAGGCGCCGCGGGATTCGGCACGCCCGTCGCCATCTGCGCGGCCATGTTGATTGGCCTGGGATTCAAGCCGCTTCCCGCGGCGGGATTGGCGCTGATCGGCAACACCGCCCCAGTTGCCTATGGCGCGCTGGGCACGCCCATCCTCGCGCTCGCGGCAGTTACCGGCTTGCCGCTCGAAGACTTGAGCGCCATGGTCGGCCGCCAGCTTCCTTTTTTTTCCGTGCTCGTTCCCTTCTGGCTGATCTGGGCCATGGCGGGCTGGCGCGGCATGAAGGAAGTCTGGCCGGCGTGCCTGGTGGCGGGCGTGACCTTCGGCATTCCACAGTTCCTGGTCAGCAACTTCTACGGCCCCACCCTGGTGGACATCGTTTCCGCGTTGGTCTCGATCTGCTGCCTGATCCTGTTGCTGCGGTTCTGGCAGCCTCCTTCGATCTGGAGATTTCCCGGCGAAGCAGGCGGCGACAACTCCGGAGACACGGCAGACCGGCTCGTGAACTGGGCGGAAGCGCCGCTCGTGCCGGCCACCGATTCCGATCCGAATCTCGCAGCCGCAACGGCGTCGGTCTCGCGCCGTGAGGCGTTTCGGGCCTGGATGCCGTGGCTGATCCTTTCGGTCCTCGTTTTCATCTGGGGGCTGCCGCAGTTCAAGCAATTCGTGAACAACATCTCGATCTTGACGGTACCGGTGCCGTACTTGGACAAGAGCGTGCTGCGGGTTCCTCCGGTCGTCCTCGCGGCGCGAGCCGAAGACGCCGTCTTTACGCTGAACTGGCTTTCCGCCACGGGCACGGGGCTGCTGCTCTCCGGCATTCTCTCGGGGCTCCTGCTGGGCTTGAGTCCGCTGGCGCTGCTTCGGATTTATTTGCGGACGCTCTACCGCGTGCGCTTCTCGCTGGTCACCATTGCCGCCATGCTCTCGCTCGGCTTCACAACCCGCTACGGGGGACTCGACGCCACCATGGGTCTGGCCTTTGCCGCCACCGGCTTCCTGTTTCCGTTCTTCTCGCCGATGCTTGGATGGCTCGGCGTCGCCTTGACCGGCAGCGATACCTCCTCGAACGTGCTCTTCGGCAACCTGCAGCAAATCACGGCCGAGCAACTGAATGTTTCGCCGCTCCTGGCCGCCGCATCGAACAGCTCGGGCGGTGTCATGGGCAAGATGATTGACGCCCAAAGCATCGTGGTCGCCGGCGTCGCCACGGGCCAGCAAGGAAACGAAGGCGACATTCTCCGCTACGTCTTTTTCCACAGCATTGCTCTCGCCGCCCTGGTCGGCCTGCTCGTTTTCCTCCAGCACCGCTTCTTCCCCTGGATGATTCCGGGCGGGTGATTCGCCGCCTCCGCGGCTCCTTCGGTGCGCGGAGCACAAGCCGCTCTTTTTTCTCTCGACAAGGCATTCCAGATATGGAATAGTGTTTATGTGGAATGGATCGTCGAGTTCACCGAGGAATTCGAGACGTGGTGGGACACGCTCCCGGAAGAGGTTCAGGACAGGATTCACGACTCGGTGCGGCTGCTCGAGGAGCGCGGGCCGAAGCTGGGACGGCCGTATGCCGACGCGGTGAAAGGCTCCAGGCATGCGAACATGAAGGAGTTGCGCATCCAGCATGCCGGGGAACCGTATCGTATCCTGTTCGCCTTCGATCCGCGCCGCTGCGCCATTCTGCTGATCGGTGGGCGCAAGACCGGAAAGCCGCGATGGTACGAGGAGTTTGTGCCCATAGCGGATCGGCTCTTCGACGAACACCTCCAGCAGATCGAGCGGCAAGGACAGAAAGAGGAGAGGGACTTCAATGGCTAAGAAGTTTCAGGAGCTCCGCAAGCGAATGTCGCCGGAGAGGTTGGCTCGTTCCGAGGAGCGAGTGAAGAAGATGCTCGCGGAGATGCCGCTGCAGGAGTTGCGGGAAGCGCGCCGCCTGACGCAGGAACAACTGGGAGAGCAGCTCGGCGTGGCTCAGGCCGAAGTCTCGAAACTCGAGCGCCGCGCCGATATGTACGTCTCTACTCTGGGCCGAATCATCCAGGCGATGGGCGGCCGGCTGGAATTGCGCGCCATCTTTCCCGACGGAGAAGTGACCATCGAGAAGTTCTCGCGCTGACGGGCGGCGCGAGACGCCCAGTCGCGGAAGCACTCGTACTTAGGATTGCCCCGTTCCGGAGCATGTCGGAATCTCAACG
>CAYWWM010000001.1:22076-29307 GCA_964461735.1 uncultured Solibacteraceae bacterium
AAGCCGCGCCGCTCATCAATCTGTTCGACTTCGAAGCCCTGGCCCGGCGGCGGATTTCGCGCCTGGCGCTCGAATACATCTCCTCCGGCGCGGGCGATGAGATTACGCTGCGGCGCAACCGCGAGCGGTTCGACGAAATCCGGCTCCAGCCGCGCGTGCTCGTGGACGCGAGCAAGATTGACACCTCTCTCGAACTCTTCGGCGAGCGGCTGGATTACCCCATCTTGCTGGCTCCATGCGCCTACCAAAAGCTCGTCCACCCGGACGGCGAGATCGCTGCGGCGCGCGGCGCGAACGCGGCCCGCGCTCCGTATGTCGTCAGCACGTTCGCGACGGTTGCGCTCGACGAGATCGCGAGCGCGGCAGATTCCTCGCTCTGGTTCCAGCTTTACGTTCATCCGGATCACGCGTTCACCCGCGACCTGATCCAGCGCGTCGAAGCGGCGGGCTACCGCGTGCTCTGCGTCACCGTGGACACGCCCATCCTGGGCATCCGCGACCGCGAGCGTCGCGCCGGGTTTCATCTCCCGCCGGGAATCGAGCGCGCCAACCTGAAGGCGCTCGGAACGGCTGTAGCGAAGATGGGGCACTTCGAAGGCGGCGGCAACTACAGCATCCTCGACCCCGCCATCAACTGGGAAACGATTGAGTGGATTCGCTCTTTGACGAAGCTGCCGGTCGTGCTCAAGGGGATTCTTTCGCCGGACGACGCGCGACTAGCCTGCGAGAGCGGCGTCTCCGGGATCATTGTCTCCAACCACGGCGGGCGCAACCTCGATACCGTCCCCGCCACCATCGAGGCATTGCCACGAGTGATCGAAGCGGTAGAGGGGCAGATTCCGGTTCTGCTCGACGGCGGCGTCCGGCGCGGGACCGACATCGTGAAGGCATTGGCCTGCGGCGCCAGGGCCGTGCTGATCGGCCGGCCGTATCTCTGGGGCCTCGGCGTCGGCGGCGCGCAGGGCGTCGAGCAAGTCATTCGCATCTTGCGACTCGAACTCGAAGCCGCCATGGCGCTTTGCGGCACGCCGAGCATTTCGCAGATTACTCCAAGCGCCCTCTGGCCGCCAAAATAGTGCCATCCGATCTTTCCCGGAGAAAGCAGAGCAGTTCCTTCGCTGCGCTCCGGGATGACAATCGGATGAGAATTGTGAGAAGGAGAGATATGGTTGTATCAATCCGCCGCGCGATGCTCGGCGATGCGGACGTCGTGGTCCGCTTCAACCTGGCCCTGGCCGCCGAAAGCGAGCAGGTGGCGCTCGACCCGGAGCGGCTGCGGCGAGGAGTCGAAGCGGTTCTCCGCGATCCGGCGAAGGGTTTTTACACCCTGGCGGAGGCGGAGGCCCAGGTGGTCGGGCAGATGATGGTCACGTTTGAGTGGAGCGACTGGCGCAACGCGACCTTCTGGTGGTTGCAAAGCGTCTACGTGCGCCCGGAATACCGCCAGCGAGGCGTGTACCGGCGCATCTTCGAGCATGTGCTCGACGAGGCTAGAGCGCAGAACGACGTCTGCGGCGTGCGGCTCTATGTCAGCAAGGAAAACCGGCTCGCGCAACAGGTCTATGAGCGGCTCGGCCTGCAGGAAGCGCTCTACTCCATGCGGGAACTGGATTTTGTTCTGGAGCGATGATAGCCACGGAGTCACAGAGGGCACAGAGAATAGGAATTCCGAAGCCGCAAGTCAGAGGACAGCAGTCAGAATGAAGACCGACTCCTGTGTGATTTGCTCTCCTCCTGGCTACTGACTCCTGACTTCTGACTCCTGCTTTTCAGCGTTTCATTCTTCTCAAAGCTTCCAGGCAACACTCCACCGCCTCCACCATCGTGCTTAGCGCCATGCTCCGCGGCTTTCCCTTTTTTGCTCGCGTCCGAGATGGCGGAACATGAACGAAGCCGCACGGGACGCCGGTTGCCATCCGCTCGATCTCGTGACGCGCGACGTAGAAGACATGATTGCAGAGGTAGGTTCCAGCGTGGTTGGAGTAGCTCACGGGAATACTTCGGCGTTCAAGCTGCTTCCGGAACCGTTCCAGGGGAAGCGTGGACCAGTAGGCCGCCGGCCCGCGCGGGACGATGCGCCGCCCGCTGCGGCGACGTCCGGCGTTGTCGGGCAGCGCGTCGTCGTCGAGGTTGAGCGCAACCCGTTCCAAGCTGATTTTACAGCGGTGCGGGGCAACGCCCAAACAAAGGACTGCCTCCGGGCGGAGCGTCCGAATCAATTTCCGGATGCGCCGTTCCGCGGCCGCGAACTCGGTCGGGAGAACTTCCGCGCGCAGATCTGCGTTGCCACTCGCTCGCGCCTGTTCACCGATGCGCCGGACAATTTGCTCCGAGGGATTCACCCGAACTGCTCCAAACGGCTCGAAACCGGTCAACAGGATTTTCATGGGAATCACTCGCAGGAGCGCCTACCGCTGCGCCTTGCGCTTCCACACTTCCCAGGCCCGGAGGTAGCGGTCGGGAAGCTGGTCCACCTTGCGGGCTTCTTCCTGGTCGAGATACTGAACGGTTCCCCCGAGCGTGATGGCTTGGAGCTGCAAGGTGGCGTTGATCTGGAGATAAACGCTCCGGCCCACCGCATCCTGCAACGAAGGGCCCACCACCACGGCTCCATGGCCGCGCATCAAGGCGGCGCCGTGGCTCCCCAACGACTGCGCCAGAGCGCGGCCCAGCGCGGCGTTTCGGATCAGCATGTCGGTCGCCTGCCCGGTGGCCGCTCGGATGTCGAAGATGGGCACGCCCTCGCCGATGAAGGCGCCCATGTGGTAGACGGGGCGCAGCGGCACGCTCGAAACCCCGAAGGGAATCAGCGCCGGCGAGTGCGTATGGATCACGGCTTGGACGTCCGGCCGCGCCCGATAGATTTCGCCGTGAATGAACGCCTCGATGTAGGAGGTCCGGCCCCCCGCATCCACGGGCCTGCTGTCGAGATCAAACTCCAGGATGTCGCGCGGTTCGACGAGATCGGGAGCAAGCGAACGGGAGAGGTAGTAGCGGCTGGGATCCCTGTCCGACCGCACGCTGACGTGCCCATAGCCGTCCAGTACTTCCTCCATCGCCAGGATGCGGTTCGCGGTAACCAGATCCTCGATCCGCTGCGGTGCAGCAAGACTGGCGGAGCCTGACGCCTGCTGCGCTTCGAGAAACAGCCCCGAACCCGCACTCATCCAGGCGGCTGTCAGCAGGATGATCCCCGTCAGGCATTTGGCGAAAGACTCTGGGCCGGTCCAGCGCGACTTTCGATTCATGGAATTCATGATTCGCTCCCGTCTAACGGGCAGGCTGTTGGCGCCCGATCCACTCGACGCTGATCTGCCCTGCTTTTCGTTCCGCCTGGGCAAGATCGTATTCCATCTGAATTCCAAGCCATACCTCCGGGCTGCTTCCGAAGGCCTTGGAAAGCCGGATGGCCATTTCCGGGGAAACGCCGGCTCGCCCATTCACCAGGTTGTTGAGCGTCTGGCGAGTCACGCCGAGCGCTCGCGCGGCGGCCGTGACAGTCAATCCCAGAGGCTCGATGCACTCCTGCCGAACAATGCGGCCGGGATGGGGTGGGTTCTTCATGCGCACGGCGTCTCCTCCTACTGATAGTCCGTCAAATCCACGTCGAGAACGTGCCCGCTCTGGAAACGGAAGACGATGCGCCAGTTGCTCCGAACTGTCACGCTCCAAAACCCCTTCCGGTTGCCTTTGAGAGAATGCAGTCGGAAGCCGGGCAAGTTCATGTCCTCGGGCACGCGAGCGCGGTTCAGCACGGCTAAGATGTTTTGCACTTTCTCAACATGATCCGAGCGGATCGCTTGTGGCTCACCTTTCTCGAACAGCCGCTTGAGTCCCTTGTGCCTGAAACTCTGGATCACAGTCCGAGGCTAGCATGGACACTGACAATTGTCCATTGTCAACTGCGGCGGCGTTTGACCGCTGGCCATCGGAACCCCTATAATCAAGGAACCGGGTGATTGGCCCGGTTCTGTGGTGAGCGTAGCTCAGCTGGTAGAGCGCTGGATTGTGGTTCCAGTGGTCGAGGGTTCGAACCCCTCCGCTCACCCCACTCGCAGAAAATCCGACGGCCGCTCGAGGTAGCATCCCGACGTGGACCCCCCAGTGAACCCCGACGCAAATCAGGACCGGCTGGAAATCCCGCTCTATCGCCCGTACACCAAGCTCATTGAGATCACCGTCCGGGGAAAGAAGTTCCAGATCCCGGAGAATCAGCTCCTGCTCCGCGCCTTCCAGTTCCTCTGTCCCGACACCATTCCCTACGGGCGCTATTGCTGGAACGAGGAGTGCCAGTACTGCCGCGTGACCGTCAAACGTCCCGGGGCGGCAAAGGCCACGCAGGCTCTTTCCTGCAAGCTGATGGCCGAGGAGGGGCTGGAAGTCCACGAGCTCGCCGAAGAGCTGACGTGGAATCTCCGGCGATTGTTTTCCACGAGTGCAGAAGGAAGTCAGGAGTCAGGAGTCAGGAGTCAGGAGTCAGAATAACAGCAATTCCGGTCTCGAGAAGTAGCTCCGCCGATTGTCTCCTGCCTCTTCGCTGGTCATTCGTCGCTGGTCACGACCGTTCTGCCCTGCCCGGGCAACCAGGCGCTCTGATCTGGAGCATCCCACGTGAAGGCATGGAACTCGTGGAGCGTCGTGAAGCGCAGCCGCTCGTAGAAGCACACTGCGCGCTGATTGGTATCCGTCACGGAAAGGGTCACGGCGCGGAAGCCGCGCTCCCGCAAGGCTTCCAAAGCGCGCTGCATCAGAGCGCCGCCGATTCCGCCCCCCTGAAGCTCCGGTTCGACGCAGAGCTGCGTGATGTGGGCGACGTGCTCCTGCACGACCGACGCCAGAACCATGCCGCACGGCGACGCCGAGCCGGAGCGAAACGCCAGGAACGAGCCCGGCGGATGAAAAACGCCGCAGCCCGGATAGCGCACGATGTTGTCGAGAAACCGCATCGCGCCGCCGTGCGAGCGGTACTGGTCGCTGATCTCGCTGTCCACGTGCCCCTGATAGGCGCGCGTGATGAGGCGGCCGGCCTCGGACATCCAGCGCGGATTCCAGCCCGCAATCTGCAATCCGGCCGGGAGCATCGGAAACCGAGGCAGGCCGTCTGCGAGCGACAATCCCATGAAGCGGCGGCGGTGGCGGCGGAACTCCTGTCCGGCAAACCACTCGAGCACGGCGTCGCCCCCGAAATTCATCAACTGCGCTTCGATACGCCGGATGCCGGGCGACGCTTCGAGCGTCTCGATGATGTGCGTCATCAGGCGGACTTCGGTCGCTCCGTTGCGGTAGGCCTCGCTGACGAACGCGTCGCCGATCAGGCCCTTGCAGTCTTCATACATGAAAAAGCTGAAGCCGACCACGCGCCCCGCTTCCAGCGCCGCGTAGCCCGTCAGCGCCCGCGCGTCGAGAAAACGCAGGATCAGCGAGGCCGTGTTCGAGTAATCCCACGCCAGGCGGCTCTGCCAGGCCCTCTGCTCCTCCGCAAGCAGCGGCTCCAGGTCGCGGGAACGAAGCTGGCGCAAATCCAGGATTTCCATGGCGAGGCCCGACTTCCGAGGTCATTATAGCAAAAGGGGTCCCGCGCGGGCCGCTAACCGAGGCAGGGCGAGAGATCCCTCGGGCCAGCCAGACATTGTCCTTCCGCTCCTTGCGATCTGCTTTCCGGGCGTGTTACGCTGTAACACATGAAGTCCACCCTTACGATCCGTCTCGATGACCAGCTCGAAATCTGGCTGGAGGATTTGTGCGAGCGGACCGGACGGAATCGCAGCGAGATCGTGCGCGACGCGCTGCGCCGGCAGTTTTCCCTGCTGCGGTTCGAAGAGCTTCGGCGGCGCAGCCTACCCTTCGCCGAGGCGCGCGGCTACCTCACCGACGAAGACGTTTTCCGGGACCTCTCGTGAGGGTCTTCCTCGACACCAACGTGCTCGTTGCGGCCTTCGCCACGCGCGGCCTCTGCGCCGACGTGCTGCGTGAGACGCTCAGCCGGCATGAGCTCATTGTAGGCGAGGTCGTTCTCGTCGAACTGGAACGCGCCCTGACGCGGCGACTCCGGCTGCCCGCCAGCGCCGCCGAGGCCGTTCTGGAATTCCTGCGAGAGCACGAGGTCGTGCCGAAACCGGCCAAGCCCACTTCGCTTCCGATTCGCGACCCGTCTGATCGCTGGATTCTGGCTTCCGCGATCTCTGCCCGCGCTGATGTGTTGGTCACCGGCGACCGGGACCTGCTCGACATCGCCGCCCAGTCGCCGCTTCGCATCCTCGACCCACGCGCCTTCTGGGAGCTGGCCCGGAAACGCCGTTAGTCGAGCCGCAGCTTGCCGGTGTAGATGGCCATGCCGACGGCGGCGTCCATGTCCATCGCGGCGAGGGCTTCGACTTCCTGCATCGTGGTGATGCCGCCGGCGGCGGTGATAGGGAGGGCGGTGGCTTCGCGCAGGCGGCGGAACCAGCGCAGGTTCGTCCCCTGCATCATGCCTTCTTTGTCCACGTAGGTGCAGAGGAAGCCCGAACAATAAGGTTCGAGTTCTGGAATCACATCTTCGGGGCGGAGGCCGGTGCGCGCGCGCCAGCCTCGGACAACGATCCGCCCGCGCTTCGTGTCGAGCGCGATCATCAGGCGTTTCTTTCCGGCGGCGCGCCGAGCCGCCGCCAGAAATTTCGTGTTGACGCCGTTCTGCGCGAACGCCGCCGTGCCGATGATGACTTGCTGTGCGCCGAGCTCTTTCAGCTCCCGCGCGCGCTCGACCGTGCGGACGCCGCCGCCGACGCGGCAGGGCCTCTTCCTGCAAAGGCGGGCGACGATGCGGTCGTTTATGCTAGGCATGCCGGGCGACCCGCGACCCATCGCGGCGTCGAGATCAATCACGTGGATGACGGGAAAGCCGCGAAATTGGCGCAGCATCTCCATCGGGTCCGCTTCGAGCTTTTTCTCGCGGCCCCGCACGAGTTGCACGGCCTTGCCGTCCATCAAGTCAATGCAGGGAACGATCATGGGAAGGGAGAATTCAGAAGTCAGGAGACAGGAGCCAGAATAAAGCTGCGAACAGATGATGCGTAGCAAACAGTCAGCAGACCAGGAGTGCCGATTTCTGCAAGGTTGCCTTTCTTCTGTCTTTTGACTCCTGACTTCTGGCTCCTAGTATCTTACGGCAACGCGAAAGCAAACAAGGCCCCGCCCGCGGCGAGCAGGACGTGCTGCTTGCCGTTCAGGAGAACGGTGGCGGGAGCGGCGA
>CAYWWM010000002.1:0-22120 GCA_964461735.1 uncultured Solibacteraceae bacterium
TACATCGGGGCGCCGAGCGGGGGACAGGGTTTTCACATACGGGTCCCTTCGCATGCGGGTCATTGGAGCTTGGAACTGCCGGGAGCGCTCCGATTTGCGCTCTTGCTACGGGTTTGATATCATGATATCATAATCCAAAAGGGCAGGAGGCGGGCATGGCGCAACTGGTGGTTCGCAACATCGAGGACGCGGTCAAGGCGCGGCTGCGACGCCGCGCCCGACGGAACGGCCGCAGCATGGAGGAGGAGGCGCGGGAAATTCTGCGCGGCGCTCTCCGCGAAGCAGACACCCGGGGCGGTGGACTGGGCACGGAGATTGCCGCCTTGTTTTCGAAAGCCGGGCTGGTTTCGGAGATTCCAGAACTGCGGGGAAAGGCAATCCAGCCTGCCCGATTTGAGTCATGATTATTCTGGACACGAACGTGCTTTCGGCGCTGATGCGCCAGACGCCCGACAGCAAAGTCGTGGCGTGGCTGGACCAGCGGCCCCGGACATCCATCTGGACGACTTCCGTCACAGTTCTCGAAGTCCGGTTCGGATTGGGAATCATGGCTGCGGGGAAGCGGCGGTCCGCACTGCTGGCGGCCTTCGAAGCCCTGCTCGACCGGATTGGGCGTCGCGTGGTTCCGTTCGATACCGCCGCCGCAGAGCGGGCGGGAGAACTCATGGCGCTTCGGCACAAGAAAGGGCAGCCGGGCGACCTGCGCGATACGATGATCGCGGGGATCGTGCTTGTGAACCGTGCCGAGCTGGCCACGGGCAATACGGCGCACTTCGCCGATCTTTCGGTGCCGCTCATCAATCCCTGGGCCGCTTGAGCTTAGCTCTGGACCGGGGTCATCGGGTTTTCTGGTTGTTTATTTAGAGCAGCCGCGCCGAGCCTCCTCGAACTCTTCGAAGAGCCGCCTGGCACCCTCGCCCGCGAACGTTTCGAGGCGATGCTGCTGTTCCTTCTCGATCGTGAAGTGGACGTTCAAGCCCATCTCTTGGAGAGCGCCGGCCTGCCGCTCGATAGGGCTCGTCCAGCCCAACTGGTCAAATTCACCGACGTGCATGTAAATGCACAGCTTCGAGATCGCCCGCACGCGCGCATCGGTGGCCCCGGGCAGGAATCCGGGGAACGCAGTTATGGAGAGGAAATACTGCGGATGCAGCGCGGCGATGTGAAAGGCGCTGATGCCGCCGTTGGAGATTCCGGCGATGTGGAATTTGCCGTCTGCAATCTTGTAGTCCGCCAGAATCTTGTTCAGAAATTCCGGGAAGATCCGCTCGCCGCCCTCGAAGAACAAATCCCCGCCCGGCGCGGCGGGCAGAACCACGATATAGCCGCGCCGCTCCGCTTCCGCTTGCCAATTTCTCCGGATCGAGTTCTCGATCACGGTCATGGTCTGCGGTCCGCCGCCGAAGGCAAGCACTCCGGGATAGGCCTTGGCCGGATCATAGTTAGCCGGAAGGACGACTTTGTACTGCACTGCGGTTCCGGCAATGTCTTTGCTTTTCTCGAGGACTTCCGCCCTCAAGAGTCCGTTCGCCCCGCCCGCCCCAATCACAAAGATCGAGAGGGCTGCGGCGAACCGCAGCAGGCTCCGCAACAGGCTCCGATGAAGATGAACTAGACCCATTTCCATATGTATCCTCCGCTGCCTCCCGGCATCCTCTTCGGAATCCGGAATTCGGAATCCGTGTTGCGCTCTCATTCTCCTTAGCATGCGGCTCACGCGGTCATGGCATCACCGCGATCGGCTCCACCTCGACCTGTTACGCACGATTTGCCAGCCGAATAGGTCATTACTTCGGCTGCGTTGATGATTGGGCGTCGAGCATGGCGCTCCCCAGCGCCGTAAGCACCACGGAGGACTGGTTCCCGGGGTTGGCTCCATCCACAATCTGGATGAGACCGCCGATCAACGCATCCTCCCATACCGAATGCCGAGGGCATGTGGTCCGCCAAGCCTCCATGGCCTGCTGGTAAGTCCGAGGACGGCTTGACACCCAGGTAAGCAACTCCACAATCAACGGGTTGTTTAACTCCCCGCCCATCGCCTGCTCCTGCCAGCGGTGGCCGCCTGCCGCAAGTTTGGTTCCTGTTCTAGTCTAGAAGCTGTCTCATAAATGTGTGAAATGGCGCAACTGACAAAGACGAACCTCAGGGGCTGAAGCCCTCGTTTTTCGCTGCTTTTGCGGCACGGCTGAAAGCCGTGCCCTGACGAACTGCGTCCACAGTCCACATTTATGAGATGACTTCTAGCCTCAGCGACTATGGCATCACCGCGATCGCTTCCACCTCGACCTTATACGCAGGATTCGCCAGCCGCACGACCTGCACCAGCGTGCTGGTGGGCGGGCTGGTGCCGTAATGCTTGGGGCGCAGGGCCTGCACTTCCGGGGTGCGAAATTCGTCTATGTTGGTGACGAAGGTGGTGGTCATCACCACGTGACTCATGTCCAGCCCTTGGGATTTGAGCGCCGTCGCCAGGTTGGCGAGCACCTGCTCATATTGTTCCTTCATTCCCGGACCCACAATCTTGCCGTCCGCCGTGACGCCGGTCTGTCCGGCGATAAAGACGAGTTTGCCGGCCTTGACCACTTGCGAGTAACCGGGGCTCTTGGTCAAGCCGTCCGGGTTGATGCGTTCCGGCTTCTGAGCTTGGACTCGACTCGCCGCCAGAAAAACCAAGATCGTCGTAAGAACTTTCCGCATGGCTACCTCCTGAATTGATCCACCATATTCCTTGCTTGCCGCCATTCTACATCCATATCCGGCGCGAGAAGAGAAAGAAAAGCATCGCCGCCGGCGCGATGGGAGATTTCGGAAAGGAACAGACCTCTGGCTTCGGCGCGGGGGACCGCTCTCTTGAAGTCCCGGCGGCATCAATCGCCGGCCGAATCGGAGAAGATCAAGGTTTGCGTGGCGCGGCGGCCGTCGTTGGGGTTCAAGCCCTCGAGCGTGAGTGTCTGCGGGCCCGCGGTTTCGAACTCGACGTCGTAGGTTTCGCCGACCGAGACGATCTGCTCGGCGCGCTTCATCTTCGCCGCCGCCGGAGGCAGGTCCACGGCGTCCTTGGCGATGAGGCGCCACTGCACGGGGATGCCCGCCTGCTGCAGCGAGACCCGCAGGTTGGCGGTGGCGTTGGTGATGTTGAACAGGCGGAACCGGTACTTGGTCCCGGTCTGCAGGCGCATCGCCTGCGGCTGCGGCGTTCCGTTGAGCAGGATCATGTTGCCGTTGGCGAACGGTTCTTCCGCTCCGCTGTTGAAAAAGAAAATCTTGTCGGTGTCCGGATGGTAGGTCTGGCCCGCGGGCAGGACCAGCAGCGGGCCATTGATGCCGCCGGTGAGCTGCACGTCGTCGTGCCAGTGCGTGTGGTAGATGAACGAGCCGGCGCGGGGCGGCGTCATGCGGGCCGCGAACGATTGCCCGGGACCCACGGCCGGGGTCTTGCGCTCTCCCACGCCTCCGAACCCGGGCACTCCGTCATAGAAGCTGTCGAGCTCGATGCCGTGCCAGTGAATGCTGGTGGACTCTTGGAGATGATTGACGACCTCAATCTCGGTCGGCTGGTTCTGGGTGAGCACCACCGGCGGTCCCAAGACCCCGGTGCTGCGGTTGGCTTTACCCTGGACAGGGGCCTGCCCCGGTTCCTGCACCTCCAATTCAAAAAACCGCAGGTTCGATTTCTGTTCTCGAACGTGCAATTGCAGCGTGCGCTCCGCCTTCCAGGGCGTCTCGCGCGTCGCGTCCGTCTTTTCGAGCACGGTCTTGTCGAGCACCGTGATCCCGACAATCATTCCGCCCATGCCGAATTCGGGACCGGAGTTATGGGTGTCGTCGGGATGACCGTTTTCCGGCGGCTCGCCGGTTTCGAGCGACACCGGCAGCCGCATGTGAGGAAGCCGGTGGCAGTGATAAAGCCAGCGGCCGGCGTTATGCGGAACCCAGCTCAACTCCATCGTCTCATTGACCTCGAGGAGATGCGTAAAGACCAGCGGACGCTCGTCGCCCGCAAACGCGCGGTAATGCTCCCCGTCGCCCAAGCCCTCGATGGAGTAGTGGCTGCCGTGCAGGTGCATCGGGTGGCTCAAGTCGGAGGCGTTGATCACGCGCCAGCGGACGGTCTCGCCCGCCTGGTAGGTGAGCCGCTCCGTGTAGGGCCAGGACTTGCCGTTGATGCTGGTGCGAATCGGGCCGTTCCAGCGATGCAGCACGAAGATGCGGTCGTTCGGAACTGAGCCGGGCGCGTCCACCACCAAGGCGCCGGCCAGGAAGGCGTCCTTCACGCGCGGGAAGTCGGGCCCGTCGCCGAACGCCCGAGCAAGGTACAAGTACGTCCCCGGCGCGCCCGCTACAAAGCGCACCTGGACTGTGGAGCCAGACTCGACTGTGACGACGTCGCGGTCGTCGCCCGGCCTCTGGTGGAAGCCGTGCAAGATGGCGGGCACGGGGAGGCGGTTGTGGACGGACGCCTCAACGACGGTTCCCTGCGGCACGCGAAGCAACGGCCCCGGCGCTTGCAAAGGTTTACCTGGCTCGCCAAAAGCGTATACCGGAATCGCCTCGTCGTCCTCGGCGTGCGGATGCCAGAGGCCCTCGCGCATCTCGAGGCGCAGCGTCAGCACCCCGTTGCGGAGCTCGCCCGCCGGCGCTCGATTGTCGTTGGCGGCAATCGGTTCCAGCGTCTGCCCAGGCAGCGGCCCTGCCGCCAGAGCAATGCTTACGACGGCGAGCAGGAGCGATCTCCAGGCAATGTTCCGAGTCATCCCAATCCCCCTCCGTAGAAGAGACCCCTGGCCCCGGCCCTAACGCAATTACTGTCCCGGACTGCGAGAATCTCCGCCGCCCCTATGTTATCCAGACCGCAGCGAATAGGCAACGGTTTTGCAGGTTGAAACCGCCGGTCCATCCGAAAACTGAAGGTTTCTTCCACGCGGTATAATGAAGCAGACTGCAAGGGGAGTCTGCCGCATGCCGTTGTCCAATTTTCATCCCGCCGTGGCCGCCTGGTTCGAGGCAACGTTTGGCTCGCCGACCGAGCCGCAGCGGCTCGGCTGGCCCGCCATTCAGGAGGGCCGGGACACGCTGATCGCCGCTCCCACCGGCTCCGGCAAAACGCTGGCGGCGTTCCTGACGGCGATTGACTCGCTCGTGCGGCAAGGGATCGCGGGACGGCTCGGCGATGAGTTGCAAGTGGTCTATGTCTCGCCGCTCAAGGCCCTCTCGAACGACGTGCACCAGAACCTGAGCGTGCCGCTCTCGGGCGTGAACGAGCAACTGTGGCGCATGGGGCTGATCGTGCCGGAGATACGCACCTGGGTCCGCACCGGCGACACGCCCGCCGCCGAGCGCCAGAAAATGCTCCGCAAGCCGCCGCACATCCTGGTGACCACGCCCGAGTCGCTCTACATTCTGCTGACCGCGGCGAAGAGCCGGCCGTTGCTGCGTTCCGTGCGGACGGTCATCGTAGATGAGATTCACGCCGTGGCGCGGGACAAGCGCGGGGCGCACCTGGCGCTCACGCTCGAGCGGCTGGACGGCATCGCGCCGCGCAAGCCCATGCGCATCGGCCTTTCGGCGACGCAGCGGCCGATCGAAGAAGTGGCGCGGTTCCTGGTGGGAACTCATGGACTGGACGGCGCGGGCCGGCCGCGCTGCCGGATCATTGATACCGGCCACAGGCGCGCGATGGATCTCGCCATCGAAATTCCTCCGTCGCCGCTCTCGGCGGTCGCCTCGAACGAGACCTGGGAGGAAATCTACGGCCGGCTGGCGGCGCTCATTCGGACCGAGCGCACCACGCTGGTGTTCGTGAACACCAGGCGGCTGGCCGAGCGCGTGGCCATGCACCTGAGCCGGCGGCTGGGCGAAGAGAAAGTCACGGCGCACCACGGCAGCCTCTCGCGGCAGCACCGCCTGCGCGCCGAGCAGCGTCTGAAAGCGGGCCAGCTGCAGGCGCTGGTGGCGACCGCGTCGCTCGAACTGGGGATAGACATCGGCACGGTGGACCTGGTCTGCCAGATCGGCACGCCGCGCTCGATCGCGACGTTCCTGCAACGCGTGGGGCGGTCGGGGCATACGCTCGGGGCGACGCCGCGCGGCAAGGTCTTCGCGCTGAGCCGCGACGAGCTCGTGGAGTGCGCCGCGCTGCTGCGGGCCGTCCGCCGCGGCGCGCTCGACCGCCTGAGGATTCCCGCGAAGCCGCTCGACATCCTGGCGCAGCAGATCGTGGCCGAGGCCGCCGCGTGCGAAGACCGCGAAGGGTGGGAGATCGGGCGGCTCTACCAGCTTTGTCGCGGGGCGTATCCCTACCGCGATCTCACGCGCGAAGAATTCGACGAGGCGGCGCACATGCTCGCCGAGGGGTTCTCGACGCGGCGTGGACGCAGCGGAGCGCACTTGCACTACGACGGCGTGGGCGGGCGCGTGCGGGCGCGCAAGGGGGCGCGCCTGGCGGCGATCACCTCGGGCGGCGCCATCCCCGACAACGCCGATTATCAGGTGATGCTCGAACCGGAAGGGCTGTTCGTCGGCACGGTCAACGAGGACTTCGCCATCGAATCTTTGCCGGGCGACATCTTCCAGCTCGGCAACACGGCGTGGCGGATCTTGTGCGTCGAGACCGGGGTGATGCGCGTCGAGGATGCGCGCGGCGAGCCGCCCACCATCCCGTTCTGGCTGGGCGAGGCTCCGGCGCGCACCGCGGAATTATCCCAGGAGGTTTCCGAGCTCCGCGAAGAAATCGAGCAGCGGCTCGACCAGCCCGGCGAGGCGGCCGAGTGGCTGCGGGAGGAATCCGGCATCGGACAGCCGGAGGCGACGGAGATCGTCGCGTATCTCGGAGCCGCGCGGCAGGCGCTCGGCGTGCTGCCGACGCAGCAGACGCTGGTGCTCGAACGCTTCTTCGACGAGACGGGCGGGATGCAACTGGTGGTGCACGCCCCGTTCGGCGGGCGCATCAACCGGGCCTGGGGCCTGGCGCTGCGCAAGCGCTTCTGCCGGAGCTTCAACTTCGAGCTGCAGGCGGCCGCGAACGAGGACGCCATCGTGCTCTCGCTCGGGCCGCAGCACAGCTTCCCGCTCGACGAGGTGTTTTCCTACTTGAAGGCGGATAGCGCCGAGGACTTGCTGGTCCAGGCGCTCTTGGCGGCGCCGATGTTCCCGACGCGCTGGCGCTGGAACGCCTCGCGGTCGCTCGCCATCCTGCGGCAGCAGGGCGGCAAGAAAGTTCCGGCCGCGCTGCTGCGGATGCGCGCCGATGACCTGCTGGTGGCGGTGTTTCCCGACAGCGCGGCGTGCGCGGAGAACCTGACGGGGCCCATCGAGATTCCCGACCATCCGCTGGTGCGGCAAACCATCGCAGACTGCCTGACGGAGGCGATGGACATCGCGGGGTTCCGCGCCGTGCTGCGGGCGATGGAGGAGGGCCGAATCCGGCTGCTCGCCCGCGACACGGTGGAGCCTTCGCCGCTGGCGCACGAAATCCTGAACGCGCGCCCCTACGCCTTCCTCGACGACGCGCCGCTCGAAGAGCGCCGCACGCGCTCCGTGCAGACGCCGCGGGGCGGGGACATTCGCTCCGCCTCGGGAATCGGACGGCTTGACCCGATGGCCATTGCCGGCGTGCGCGCGCAGGCCTGGCCACAGGCGGACTCTGCCGATGAATTGCACGACGCCCTGCTGCTGGCGGGGTTCGTTACGGAAAGCGAAGGACTGGACTGGGCGCGCCAGTTCGAGGAACTGTGCGAGGCGCGGCGAGCGGCGCGAATGAATGCGGGCAGCGGGCCGGTTCTTTGGATCACGGCCGAGCGCCAGCGGCAGTTCGACGCCGTGTTCCCGGAGGCGCGCTGCGAGCCACCGATCACGGCTCCTCCCAGAGAACAGGCGAGAACCTGGACCCGGGAAGAGGCCCTGGTCGAAATTGTGCGCGGGCGCATGGAAATCCTCGGACCGGTGACGGCCGATGCGGTGGCGAGTGCGATGGGACTGCCCGTCGCGGAAATTGAAACCGCGTTGCTGGCGCTCGAGCGCGAAGGCTTCGTACTGCGGGGACACTTCTCCGGCACAACGGAAACAGAGGACTCGCTCGAATGGTGCGACCGCCGCTTGCTGGCGCGCATTCATCGCGCGACGCTCGACCGGCTGCGCCAGGAGATCGAGCCGGTGACGGCAGCGGAGTACATGCGGTTTCTGTTCGCGTGGCAGCACGCCGATCCGGACTATCGCGTGGAAGGGCCGCTGGGGGTGGCGGCGGTGGCGGGGCTGCTGCAAGGGTTTGAAGTTCCGGCGGCGGCCTGGGAGAGCGAGGTTCTTTCGCTCCGCGTGGCGCGCTACGATCCGGCGTGGCTCGATCAACTTTGCTTGTCTGGGGAGCTGGTCTGGATGCGGCTGTTTCCTCCGGCGGATGGGGACGGCCACGCCGGGGCGACGCGGGCTTCACCGATCTCGCTGCTCTATCGCAACCAGATGGAGTCGTGGATGGCGCTCGCGGCCAGGCAATTCGCAGCGCAGAACGGAGACGCTTCGTCGAGCGGAGCTAAGCAAGTGCTCCAACATCTGGAGAGACGGGGCGCCTGTTTCTTCCAGGAGATCGTGGCAGGGACGGGATTGCTGCGGACGGAGGTCGAGGCTGCCTTGCGGGAGCTGATCGCCGCGGGGCGCGTGACGGGCGACGGCTTTGCGGGCCTGCGCGCGCTGGTGGTGGCTCCCGACAAAACGCTCGGAACCAGCGCGGCCAAACACAAGGACGGGCGGCCGGGCATTCTGCCGATGATCCCGCCGACGGCGGGACGCTGGTCTGCGCTGGGGAGGGTAGCGCCAGCCCCCCCGCTGGCTCCTCCGGCCGGCGAGACGCCGGCGCTGCAAGAGGAGGTCGCCGAGCTGTGCGCGCGGCAGCTTTTGCGAAGATACGGGGTCGTATTCCGCCGGGTGATCGAGCGCGAGAGCGGGTTGCCGCCGTGGCGGGACCTGCTCCGCCAGTTGCGGCGGCTGGAAGCGCGGGGCGAGATTCGCGGCGGGCGCTTCGTGGCGGGGTTTTCCGGAGAGCAGTATGCTTTGCCGGAAGCGGTAGGGCAGTTGCGCGCCATCCGGCGACAGACGCCGAGCGGGCACTGGGTGCGGGTTTCCGGGACCGATCCATTGAACCTGGCGGGGATCACTACGCCGGGCGCCAGAATCGCGGCGCTGGCGACGAACCGGATTCTCTACCGCGACGGCATCCCGATTGCGGCGCGCGTGGGCGGCGAGCTGGTGGAATTGCATTCCTCGGCGGAAGAATTCAAGAACGAGATCCGGGTGAGGTTGCCGGAGTGAACAAGGTCGCAGACTGCGGCCTTAAACCAGGTCTTAAAAAGGTTCAGGTCCCTCGTCGCTTCGCTCCTCGGGATGACAGAGTTTGGTGGGTTTTCTACTGACTACTGGCTCCTGACTACTGACTACTGGAAAGGCAGGTCCCTCGTCACTCCGTTCCTCGGGATGACAACCAAGTGCAGTTGGCATGATGTTTTTGCGGGCAGGAGTACGCTCTCCGATGAGGGGAGTGGAACAGGTCACAGGACTGAACCAAGGGACTGAGGCCCGTGTAGCGGTGACCTCGCAGTGCAGTGTAGTCAGGCCTGTGACCGTAGCGCCAGTATAAGGCAATGCGACCTTGAATGGGAGAGTGGCGCTGTCCGCAAGAGCCGTTCCGCTCCCGAACCGAAAGGAGCGAGGAACCAGACCATGCAAACCAAAACCGAAACCCAAGCCAGAACGAAGCAAGCCAGAACGAACTTGCTGCGAAGGAAAAACCAGAACCAGCCGGGCCGGCATCTGGGAGTGGATCTGCACCGGGACAGTTTCCTGGTGTGTGTGCGAGACGAAGGCGAAGCGCGGATGCAGCGGTGGAGTGTGGAGCAGGTGGGAGAGTTCGCCCGGACGCTGCGCCCGCAAGACGAGCTGGCGGTGGAAGCCACCGGCAACACGCGCTGGTTCTCGCAACAGGTGGCCGGGCGGGTGCGCCGAGTGGTGGTCGTGAACCCGCAGCAGTTCCGCGTCATTAGCGAGTCGGTGAAGAAGACCGACCGGCGCGACGCGGCACTGCTGGCCGAGTACCTGGAGAAGGACCTGCTGCCGGAAGTGCGGCAGAAGAGCGCGGCGGAAAGCGAGTTGGCGCAGATGGCGAAGGCGCGGGACCAGTTGGTGAAGATGCGCACCATGCTGAAGAACCAACTCCACGGACTGTTCCACAGCTACGGCGTGGCGTTGCCGAAGCAGGCCCTGGCGAGTCGCCGGCAGCGCACGGCCTTGCGCGGGCGAGCGCTGTCGCCGCTGGCCGACGTGCAACGGCGGGTTCTGCTGCAGCAGATCGAGGCGCTCGAGGCCAGCATCGCGGAGTTGGAGGGGGCTCTGACGGAGGCCGCCCGGAGCTTGCCCGGCTACGAGCATCTGGTCAGCATCAAAGGGATCGGCTCGCTCGGCGCCAGCATCCTGCTCTCGGCCATCGGACGGATCGAAGACTTTGCCGAACCGCGCAAGCTGGCGGCCTATTTCGGACTGGTGCCCCGTGTGGAGCAATCCAACCAAACCGAGCATCACGGGCACATCACGCGGCGCGGCAACAAACTGGCGCGCACCACCCTGGTCCAGTGCGCCCTGATCGCCAAACGCTACAGCCCTCACCTGCGGAACTTTTATGAACGCATTCAGCACCGTCGCGGGACCGGCAAGGCCATCGTGGCCACTGCTCGCAAGCTGCTGACGATTGTGTACTACACGCTGAAGAATCATTGGACCTTTACTAACTTCCCACAGTTCGAGGTGGCCAGTTGACAAAACAACATGGCAGGTCCCTCGTCGCCCTTCGACTCCGCTCAGGACTCCTCGGGATGACAGGGTTTTGATTTTTATTCTGACTCCTGACTCCTGGCTCCCGACTCCTTGCTTCAAAGCTCGGGGAACTCGGGACGGGCCGCTTCCGGCGGGGGCGACGGCGGCCGCAGGTAATACTTGGTGAGGCCCTCTTCCAAAAGCCGGAAGGCGGTGTCGGGGTCGTCGGCGTATTGGAACAGTTCGAGGTCCTCGGGACTGATGGTGCGGCAGCGGACCAGCGCGTCGAAGTTCACGATCTCCTTCCAAAAGGCGGACCCGTAGAGAAGGATGACGATCCGCTTGTTGATCTTGCGGGTTTGCACCAGGGTCAGGACCTCCATCAGCTCGTCCAGGGTTCCGAAGCCGCCGGGGAAAAAGACCATGGCCTTGGCGAGGTAGGCGAACCAGAACTTGCGCATGAAGAAATAGTGGAACTGGAAGGAAAGCTCCGGGGTGATGTGGGGATTCGGCAACTGCTCGAAGGGCAGGCCGATGTTGAGTCCGACGGACTTGCCGCCGGCCTCTTGAGCGCCGCGGTTGGCGGCCTCCATCATGCCGGGTCCGCCGCCGGTGCAGACCACAAAGCGGCGGGTGGGGTCCTGCAAGCCGCTGGACCACTCGGTGACGCGGCGCGCCAGCGCCTGCGCGTCCTCGTAATACCGGTCGAGTCCCGTGGTTTCCTGCGGGCCGCGCGCCGAGCCGAAGAAAACGACCGTGTCCCGGATGCGCTCGCGGCGGAAGTGGGAGTAGGGTTGCAAATACTCCGAAAGGATGCGCAGGGCGCGGGCGTCGGGACTGTCGAGGAAGGCCTCGTTCTTGAAGGCCAGGGGCCGCGAGTGGCCGCTGGCGGGTGGTGGCGTGGGGGCCATGCCTGTTCCCTTCTATAGCGCAAGACGACGTGCAGGTCCCTCTCCCGGCAAGCCGGGATCGGGATGACAGCGCAAAATATTTCCCAACAATCTTCTAGCGGACTGCCACGGAATCGAGCAGCGAGTTCCACTGGCGCGCTGCGCGCTGGCGCCAGGAGCCTTTGTGGTAGGCGTAGCCGACGATCAGAGGGACGGCCAAGGTGGCCTCGCTGTAGACCATCTGCTCGAGGCCGCTGTCCACCTTGCCCCAACTATGCGCTTCCTTGAGCGTGCTGCTTGAAAGCGCGCCGTCGCGCACGTCGGCGACGGTGACTTGGATCGCATACTTGTGCATGGGGACGTCGTGGCCCAGCACTTCGGCGGCTACCACGACGTCCTGGGCGAAATTCTTGGGAACCCCGCCGCCGACCATGAACAGCCCGCTTTCTCCCGCTTTGACTTTCCATTGCGTCAGTTCGTGGAAGTCTTTCACGCTGTCAATGCTGACCTTGGGCCGGTCGCCTCGGGCTGCCTGATGGGCGACCAGGCCGAAGCCCGCCGAGCAGTCGCTGAAGGCGGGGCAGAAGATGGGCACCTGCTTGCGATAACATTCGAGCACGATGCTGTCGGGCGTCGCGCCGCCCTTCCGCTCCAGGTAGGCGCCCATCTCGATGAGAAACTCGCGGGAGGAGTAGGGGCGGGGCTCGAGCGCGTCGGCAATCACTCGGACCGTGTCATCGCAAATGCGCAGCTCGTCCTCGTCAATGAGCGTGTCATAGATGCGGTCAATGTGGAGGCCGCGGAGCATCTCGTCCTCCGTTCCGGCCTTGAGCCGCTCGTCGGCGGCGTAGTGGCGGAAGCCAAGGGCCTCGAAGAAATCCTGGTCCACGATGTTGGCGCCCGTGCTGACGATCACGTCCACCATGTTCGAACGGATCATCTCGACGAAGACTTTTTTCAAGCCGCCGCTGATCAGCGAACCGGCCAGGCAGAGGAGGACGCCGCACTGCTTGTCCGCGAGCATGCGGTCGAAGAGCTCGGCGGCGCGGGCGAGGTCGCGCGCGCTGTAGGACATCCGCCCCATGGCATCCACCAGGGGGATCACGTTATGGCGCGTAATGTCCAGGTGCTCAATGGGAAACTGGAGCAGTTCCTGCCGCGTTGGTTCCTTCACCTGTTAAATCCTCCGTTGCGGACGATGCCACGATTCGCAGTAGCCGGTCGAATCCTTTTTAACCGCTGGAGCGCGGTCTGTCAAGGAAGGCAGCCGGCTGCAGAGGAGGCCGAGATGAAGATTGGTACATCGCCGCGCGACGGGGCGCGAGGCGGCAGGAGAACTGGTATAATTTCCGCCAGGAGTCGGCCGCAGAAGATGGCATAGGCGCGGTGAGCGATGCCGAGCGATCCAAACATCCTATCGAGCGAGAGGACGACGCTGCGCGGCGCGGAGGCTGCACTCCCGATTCCCTCGTTCGGGATGCTGCCGCGCGGGTCCCTGCTGCGGCGCATCAAGTCCAACTTCGCGGACTGCTTCACGACGTCGCCGAAGGGGATCACCCCCTGGCAGTTTGCGGCGATGTTCCGCAGCGCCTACTTCCCGAGACGGTTTCCGACGCGGCCGCTGCTCGAATCCATTTTTCTCCACGTGTGCGTGCTCACCTACCTGATCAGCCAACCGCCCACGCAGAGCCCGCGGCGGGAGATGAACGAAGTGGAGACGGCGCGGGCGGGAAACCGGATCATCTATTATCGCCCGGCCGACCGGCTGCCGCCCGTTTCGCCCCCCGAGCCGAAGGTCCCGGCAGAGCCGCCCAGGCCCGCGCCCCAGCCGGTGCGCATCCGGGTGCGTTTCGATCCTGTGGAACGCGTGGTTTCCCGGCCGCCGCTGCCGGATAATTCGCGCCAGACGATCGTGCAACCGGAAGCGCCGCAGTTGCGCCTTCCGACCGAGGTCCAAATTCCGAACATCGTGGAGGTGAGGCCAATTCCTCCACCTCCGCCGTCGGTCTCGGAGGGGCAGCGGCAACTAGCGCAAATCCGCGTGCCGCAATTGGTGGCTCCGCCTGTGGCCGCGCCGACGCCGGTTCCGCCGAAGCTGACTCTGCCGGAGCTCTCCGTCCCCCCGGCGCCGATTGCAGAGCTTCCCGACGCGCCGGTCCCGCCGTCGCCCTTGGTGGGAGAAGCGCTGCGGCAGGCGGCGGAACTTCGCACGCCGCGCACGCCGGTTCCGGAGGTGGCGCGGCCGACGGTGGCGATTCCAGCGCCGCCCACGGCGACGCCCGAGGCGGATGCCGCATCGCTCCCCAGCCTGGTGGCCGTGGGAGTGGCCCCCCCGCCTCCGCACGAGCGGCTTCAGCTCCGGATTCCGCTGGGCAACCGTTCCGGCGAATTTGCAGTCTCTCCGGAGGGGGAGAAGTCCGAGGCAGCGCGCTCCGGCCAGCCCGCAGCGGCGCCTCCTCTCCCGAACCTGGGGAACGTGGCCGATATTCACGTGCCGAACCTTTCGATTGCCGGGGACAGGACGGGGGCGCCGCCGCCGCCCGTTCCGGTCACCTCTGAGCCGCCGCCGGAACCGCGCGCGTCTGCGATTCCCGCGCCGATACAGCCGCCGGGAGACCTCCGCACGCTGATGGCGCGAGCGGCACGGCCTTCGCTGATCCCGGAGATGACGCGAGGAAAGGCGCGGGAAGCGGAGCCGGGCGCCTTCGGCAGCCGTCGCGTGTATACGGTCTACATCAACATGCCGAATCTGGCGAGCGGGGCCGGAAGCTGGATCTTGCGGTTTGCCGAGCGCGACGACAATGGAGCGGGGGGATCGGAAGGAGCCGGGGAAGAAGAAATTTCCTCGCCGGTGGCAGTCCGCAAAGTGGACCCCAAGTACACGCCCTCGGCGGCGCGCGAACGAGTGCAGGGAACGGTGACGCTGGCAGCGCAGATTTTGCGGAACGGCACGGTGGCGAGTGTTAAAGTGGTGCAAGGGCTGGACCCGCGCCTGGACCTGAGCGCGGTGCAGGCGCTGACGCTCTGGCAGTTCGAGCCGGCGCGCAAGAAGGGAATACCGATTGATCTCGAAGTGCTGGTCCAAATCCCGTTTCAGTTGCCGGGGCTTTGAAGCGCCCACTGCGAGATCGCGCGGCGGAGCCTTTGGGCGCAGATTCCAGGCGTTCGCGCTGGCGTGGGCGCTTCTGTTTGCCGGGGGCGCGGCCGGATTCGGCCAGGCTCCACCGGCGCCGCCGGCGGACAGCCTGCGGGTTACCGACTTCCAGTTCGAGGACGCCCGCGGCGACGTGCGGTATTCGCTCATCACCGCCGCCGGGACCGACATCGTGCTGACGTTCCGCGTGGATGGATTCGAGCGCAAGCGCGTGGAAGCTCCGGGGGAGGTTCCCGAAGAGCACGTGCACCTTCAGTATGAAGCGGAGCTGCGGGACCCGGAGGGAGTGCTGGTGGCGCCCGCCCAGAGCGGCGAAGTGGATACCCGTCTGGGGCCTCGCGACAAGGAGTGGCGCCCGCGCATCCGCTGGTCCGCGGCCCTGCCTTCCTATGCGCCAACGGGGGAGTACAAGGTCGGAATTCGCGTCCAGGACGTTCTGGGAGCGGAAGACGCCACGGGAAGCGTCCCGGTGCGTGTGCGGGGAGAGGCCATCCAGCCCGCCGCTACGCTGGGAGTGCAGCAGATCGAGTATGCCAACAGCGCCAACGGTCCGTGGTTTCCCCGGCGTTTCTTCGTTCCGGGACGGCCGGTCCATGTGCGGTACAAGGTGGCGGGCTTTCAGGTGTCGCCCGAAAAGGAAGTGTGGGTGGAGCAGGACTGGGCGGTGCTCGATGCGGAGGGAAACGTGATCGTGAGCCGGGAGAACGTGGTCGTGGATCAGGAGAAAAACTTCTATCCGCCGCGCTTCCTCGCGAAGGTTTTCGAGCTGCGCTTGGACGACCCGCAGCCCGGCCCCTATACCTTCCGCATCGTGGTCCGCGACCGGATCGGCGGCCAAAGCATCTCGACGGACTCCGAGTTCGTGGTGCGGCCGTGAGACGGCAGGTGTCAGGTGTAAGGTGCTAGGTGTTAGGTGTCGGGCTTCTGCTGCGGTGTTCACCACCAACACTGTCCACCAACCACGATCCACTATTCACTATCCACTAATCACTGACCGTTTCCCTTTTCCCGCTCCCCATTCCCTCTCTGCCTTTTTGTTATAATGAAATCGAGTCCGGCTACAAGCGAGGTCGGGATGAAAGTTCTGCGCGCGGCGGTTCTAGCCGCGTTTCTGACAGGCTCCCTGGCGGGGGCGCAAGTGGATGTCGGCCTTGTTCTGCCTTTCGAGAACAACACGCGGGACCCGCATCTGGACTGGATCGGCGAGAGTTTTGTGGAGGTGCTCTCTCCGCATCTGGCCTCCTCGCGGCTGCTGATGTTTGACCGCCGCGACCGCGCCGCCGCCTTTGACGCGCTCGGCATCCCTGCCAATGCGGGCATCCTGAGCAACGCGACAATTTACAAAGTGGCCCAGGCGCTCGACGCCGGCAAAGTCGTGTTGGGAGATTATGACTCGCGCGACGGCGTGCTCACGGTCACCGCGCGCGTGCTCGACCGCGTACTCGAGATAAACGGCCCCAGCTTCAGTCCGGAGTTCACCGAATCGGGGCCTCTGGAGGGCTTGTTTGCGATTCAGGCCGGGCTGGCTTGGCAGATTCAACGCTGGCTGCGTCCCAATTTTTCGGTGTCGCGCGAGCAATACGTCCGCGAGCGGCCGGGACCGCGCCTGGACGCGTTCGAGAATTACCTGCGCGGCCTGGAGGCCACGGATCGCGCGCAACAGTTCGGCTATTTCCGCGCCGCCTCGCGCCTGGACCCGCGCTTTGCCGCCCCGGCCTTCGAGCTCGGCATGATTTCCTTCCGCGACCGCGATTTTCCGACCAGCATTCTGTGGCTGACCAAGATGCAGCGCGGCGATCCCGATTACCTGGAAGCCAACTTTTTCCTGGGCCTGGCGCACCTCTATCGCGAGCAGTACGAGCGCGCGGCGGCCGCCTTCCGGGTCGTCGAGCAGCAGTTGCCCTTGAACGAGGTGTACAACAATCTGGGAATCGCGCTGCTGCGCCAGGACCGCCCCGGCGCCGTTCCATATTTCGAAAAGGCCGTCCAGAGCGATCCGCGCGACCCGGTTTACCGCTTCAACCTGGGCTACGCGTACTGGAAGCGGGGCAGCTTCCCGGAAGCGATTCCGCACCTCCAGGCGGCGCTGGCGCAGGACCGTTCCGCGGAGAGCCGGGCGCTCTATATCCAGTGTCTCGAAAAAACGGGACAGATCGAGGAGAGCCAGCGACAGGCTGCGTTGCTCCAGGAGCAATACCCCGATTGGGGCGCGGCCCCGAATGCCAACCGGCTGGAGAAGCTCGAGCGGCCCAAAGAGACTTATGACGGCGCCAGCTTCCGGCAGCTTCGGATGCTGATCGAGATCCAGGCCGAGCTGAAGCACTCCAGGCTCCCGCTCTCGGAACACGTTGCGCTCCATTACCAGCAGGCCGAAGCATTCCTGCAGCGCGGCGCCGACCGCGAGGCCACGGAGGAACTCCACCACGTCATTGATTTCGATCCGGAAGAGGTGGATGCCTACCGCGACCTGGCGCGGATTTATCACAAGGCGGGGCGCTGGGACGAGGCTGCGAGAGCTTTGAGCTTTCCCATTCAGCGGGAGCCGGACTTCCAGGACTATCTGTTGCTGGCGCGGATTTACATGGAGCAGGGAAAGCTCGACGACGCCCGCACGGAGTTGGACTCCGCGCTGCGCCTCGATCCCGCGAGCGCGGCGGCAGCAGCGCTGCGGGAGGAGTTGGACTCGAAGACTCCTGCCCCGTCGCAGAACACGGCAATTCGATGAGCAGATTCGCAAAGTTTCTCGCCCGCCCGGTCGGGGTTCTCCTGGCGCTGGCGGCGCCCTTGGCGGCCCAGGCGCCCCCGCGTGCGCCGTCTCTGGCGGTTCCGCAAGTGGTTGAGATTCCCGTGGACAGTGTCATTCATCCCATCTCGGCCGAATACGTGACCGCGGGGCTGGAGCAGGCCATCCGGCAGCGCGTGGACCTGATCCTGATTCGCTTGAGCACGCCGGGCGGCCTCGACACTTCGATGCGGCAGATCATCGAGAAAATCCTGTCGAGCCCGGTTCCCGTCGCCGTTTACGTTGCCCCCAGCGGCAGCCGCGCGGCTTCGGCCGGCTTCTTCATCTTGCTGTCGGCGGATGTCGCCGCGATGTCTCCCGGAACCAACACCGGGGCCGCCCATCCCGTCTTTTTCGGCGCGGGCGAAGTGGACGAGGTGATGAAGCAGAAGGTCGAGAACGACGCCGCGGCCTACCTGCGCAGCATCGCCGGACAGCGCGGCCGCAACGTCGAGCTTGCCGAGAAGGGCGTCACCGAGAGCAAATCCTTCACCGAGGTGGAGGCCCTGCGCGACCGCCTGATTGAGTTCGTCGCCGCCGACCGCGCCGAGCTGCTTCAGAAACTCGACGGCTACCAAGTCACCCGCTTCGACGGCACGAAAGGAGTCCTCGAACTCACCGGAGCGCAGATCGAAGTGTACGCCCCCAGCTTCCGGCAAACGTTTCTCTCCCGGATCCTCGATCCGAATATCGCTTTCATTCTGCTGATCCTCGGAGTGCTGGGCCTGTACGTCGAGTTCTCCAACCCGGGACTGATTTTCCCCGGCGTGCTCGGAGGCATCGCTCTGATCCTGGGCCTGTTTGCCTTGTCGCTGCTTCCGGTCAACTGGGCTGGGGCGGCGCTGCTGATGCTCGCGATCGTCTTTTTCGTGCTGGAAGCAAAGTTCGTGACCCACGGGATTCTAGCCGCCGGGGGAGTCCTCTCGATGGTGCTCGGGGCGTTGATGCTCATCAACACGCGGCTGCCCGGCGCGAGCGTAACGCTGCCGACCGCCCTCTCCGTGGCTCTGCCCTTCGCGCTGATCACGGTGTTTCTGCTGCGGCTGGTGATCCAGGCTCGGGGACAGAAGGTGACCACCGGAGACGTAGGTCTGATTGGGGAAATCGGGAAAGTCGAAGTGGCCCTGGCTCCGCACGGAAAAATTTATGTCCATGGGGAGTTGTGGGACGCGATCAGCCGCGAGCCGGTTTCGCCGGGAGGCCTGGTCCGAGTGCAATCCATCGAAGGCTTGACCTTGCAGGTCGAAGCGGTTTCCAGTTCCCATCCCGGCCCCGCGAGACCCGAAGGGCACGCCAAATCGGAGCCGAGCCAGGAAACCGCGAAAGGAGCGTAGCGCAATGCCATTTTCCGTGTATGCGATTGGGGTGGCGATCCTCGTCATCTACATCCTCTCCGTCATCAACATCATTCCGGAATACGAACGGGCGGTGATCTTGCGCCTGGGCCGTCTTCTGAAGGAGGTCAAGGGGCCGGGCCTGATTCTCGTGTTTCGCCCCATTGACAGTATTTTTCGCATCTCGCTGCGGACGGTGACGATGGAGGTTCCCCCGCAGGAAACCATTACGCGGGACAACGTAACGGTGAAAGTGAATGCGGTGGTTTTCTTCCGGGTGATGGATCCGAACCAAGCCCTGGTGCAATCGGAGAACTACCTCTATCAAACCGGCCAGCTCGCCCAGACCACGCTGCGCAGCGTGATCGGCGAGGTCGAGCTCGACGACTTGCTCAGCCAGCGGGAAAAGCTCAACGAGCGCCTCCAGACCATCCTCGATCAACACACCGCAGCCTGGGGCGTCAAGGTTTCCAAAGTCGAAGTGAAACAGGTCGAGCTGCCCGCCGAGATGGTGCGCGCCATCTCCAAACAGGCCGAGGCCGAGCGCGAGCGCCGCGCCAAAATCATCCACGCCGACGGCGAGCTTGCCGCCTCGCAGAAATTGGGGGAAGCCGCGGCGATCCTCGCCGCGCAGCCGGTCTCCATCCAGTTGCGGTACTTGCAGACCCTCACCGAAATTGGCGTCGAGAAGAACACCACCATTGTTTTTCCGCTGCCCGTGGATATCTTTTCCCGGATTGGAAGCGTCTTACCGGGAGGCGCCAACAGCGGCGATGCAAAACCTTCCTCTTCCGGCTCCGGCGCGGTGGGCTAGAGTCCGCCTCGTCCAGCTGGGCCGTGCCGAAAATGGGTCAGACGAGGAAAGGGCGTTCCGATGCTAGGCGGGTTACGGTAAACTGGGAGTGGCCCCTGGCAGCCGCTAGGAGACGGATCGAACATGCCGAAGAATTCGGATCGCCCCGGAGAGCTGGTCCTCGAAAATCATCACCTGCTTGGAATTTTCTTCGCGATCGTGGCGCTTTCGGGGGTCTTTTTCGCGCTGGGCTACATTGTCGGCCGGAACACGTTTTCCCCCTCGGCGGCGGCCGCGCTGGCCGAGTCTGAAGCCGGCGCCGCAGCGGCCAAGCCGAGCCCGATGCCCCCGGCGGCTTACTACGCTCGACCGACTCCGCCCGTCACTCCCGTCGAGGAGCAACCCGGGTCCGCGGAGCCGGAATTGCAGTTTGATCAGACTCTCGGCGAGCAAGGACCGGAGGCCAGGCTCGAATCTCCGGGTTCTGGCGCCGCTTCGGGCGCTTCACAGGCTCAAACGAGTCTTCCGAGAGAACCGAGCGCGCCGGCTGCCATTGGTCCGTCGCCGGCGGGAATTCTGGTCCAAGTCTCAGCCCTGACACGCCACCAGGATGCCGAGACCCTCCTGAAGCTGCTGAAGGACAAAAACCTCCCTGTGCTGGTGACCACCGGAACTGGCGATTCGCTGTATCATGTGGTGGTCGGACCGTATCAGAACGATGCGGAGGCCCAGCAGGTCAAGAAAATGCTGGAAGAGGACGGATTTCAGCCCATCCTCAAACGGTGATCCCTAACGCACGGCTCTGGGCTGTGGCGCTGCCAGCGCCGTGAGCTTTGCAAACACTTCTTCCACCTGGCATTCGGTTTCCTCGAGTGTCCCCGAAGTGTCAATGACGTAATCGGCCAGGCGCTTTTTCTCTTCACCCGGCATCTGGGCGGCCATGCGCCGCTCGATGTCCGCGACGGAGATTCCCGACTTGGCGCGGGTGCGCTCGATCTGCTGCTCGGGACGGCACCACGCCACCACCATCTTGTCAAAGCGGCGGTTCTGGCCCGCCTCAAACAATACGGCCGATTCCACCACCACCACCGCGCTGGGATTCTTCTGGCGCTGCGCAAAGACCTGGCGGTCTATTTCGCGCAGCACCGGGGCGTGCACGATGGCGTTCAAGTGCTTCAGTCGGTCGAGGTCGTGGAAAACGATCTCGGCGATCTTGGCGCGGTTGAGTTGCCCGTCGGGCAGTAGCACTTCGGGGCCGAAGCCACTGACGATCCGGTCGTAGACCACGTTGCCGGGCTGCATCAGGCTCCGCCCAATCTCGTCGGAGTCAATCGTGGCGGCCCCGCGCGCTCGAAACATCTTCGCCACGGCTGATTTGCCGCACCCGATCCCCCCGGTCAGACCCGCCGAAACCATACACTCCGCCTCGCATTCGTAAACTCAATAGCCCGGCGCGTTCGCGTCGGAAGCCTTTCATTCTAGCACGCCGGGGGAAAAGCTCAACGAGATGACAAGGGATGGTCGAGAGGGAAAGTAAAGCGGGGGGGCGAATAGCGGTTCCGGAGCGGCAAGAAGGCTCATGGTCCGCACTGGAATTATGCAGTGGAGTTTTTGGCAAAAAATACTGTCTTTACTGGATTGCTATTGGATGGCCTTGGATTTACTCTTCCAGCGGACCAGAGGCTGGGTCTATCAGTTCCATGAGCAGAAGCGGGCCGAGTGGGTTCGCTGATGGGTCGCAACATCGGTAACAGGCTGATTTTTCGGGCTTGGGGCAGGTTGCCCCAGGTATGAGCGCGCAACTTGCGCGTGGTGTGGTCTCCATCCGTGGGGGTTCCAAAGGAGGAATTTATGGCGAGCAGGAACGGTATGCAAGCCCTGGCACGATTGGGAATCGGGGTTCTGAGTGTGATCGTGTTGGGGAGTTCGTTGGTTTTTGGTCAAGGATTCAACGCGGCGATTTCCGGCAGCGTGCGCGACTCCAGCGGCGCGGTGATTCCGCAAGCGTCGGTGAGCGTGCGGAACATCGAGACCGGGCAGACGCGCCTGACGGAAACCGGCATCAACGGCAACTTCAACGTGCCGGCGCTGCCGGTCGGGCCGTATGAGGTGACGGTGGAGAAACCGGGCTTCCGGCAACTGGTGCGCGGCGGGATCAACTTGGCCGTGGCGCAGGAGGCGGTGCTGAACCTGACCCTCGAAGTGGGGCAGGTAACGCAAACCGTCGAGGTGACTGGAGAAGCGCCGCTAGTGAACACGACGCTCTCCGACGTCTCCGGCTTGGTCACCGACGAGCAGATCAAAGACCTGCCGCTGAACGGGCGGAGCTTCAGCGAGCTGCTGTTGATCAACGCCAACACCTCCGACAAC
>CAYWWM010000003.1:0-18607 GCA_964461735.1 uncultured Solibacteraceae bacterium
TATGTTCCGCGTCTTCCTCACGGGGTCCTACAAGAAGCCGCGGGAATTCAACTGGGTGGTCGGCGTGCTCCTGCTAGTGCTGACGATGCTGTTGTCGTTCACCGGGTATCTGCTGCCGGACGATCAGTTGGGCTTCTGGGCGGTCACGGTAGGCACGAACATGGCGCGGGCGTCGCCCGGGCTGGGCCACGAAGGGCCGTTCGGACCGCAGTTGGGCATGACGCCCTACAACGACGTGCGCTTCGCCCTGCTGGGCGGGTCCATCGTGGACTCCAACGCGCTGCTGCGCGCCTATATCTGGCACTGCATCGCGATTCCGATCATTCTCTCGACCTTTATGATCGTCCATTTCTGGCGCGTGCGGAAGGATGGCGGCATTTCCGGACCCTCCCCCGTGGCCCTCGAGAAGGAGATTAAGTGGGACCGGCTCGACGAGCGTTAACGCGCGAGCGAAAGGATTGAGGCATGGATTGGCAGCAATTGTGGGAAATCACCAGCGCGCCGGACAACGTTCCCATCGTGGCGCTGATCTTCCTGGTGCCGTTCTACGTCTGGTACGGCTTCCGGCAGGCGTTCGCCAATGACCGGCTGATCGAGCAGCTCGAAGCCAACCCCGAGCTGGCCAAGACGCATCACCGCAAGACGCTTCCGTTCCAAAGCGGATGGTCGAAGGAAGTTCCGGTCTGGCCGTACCTGCTGCGGATGGAATTCCTGGCGGCGGTCATCGTGACGGTCATCCTGTTTGTCTGGTCCATCACGCTGAACGCGCCGCTCGAAGAACCCGCCAACCCGAGCATCACCATGAATCCGGCCAAAGCCCCCTGGTACTTCCTGGGCTTGCAGGAGATGCTGGTGTACTTCGACCCGTGGATGGCCGGCGTGATTCTGCCGACGCTCATCGTGGTCGGGTTGATGGCCATTCCGTACATGGACATGAACCCGCTCGGGAACGGGTATTACACGTACAAGCAGCGGAAGTTTGCCATCTGGACCTTCTGCATCGGGTTCATCGGATTGTGGGTGGCGATGGTGGTGATCGGGACGTTCATCCGGGGGCCGGGCTGGATGTGGTTCTGGCCCGGGGCAACCTGGGATCACAGCCGCCTGATCTTTGAGATCAACCAGGACCTGGACCAGATCGTGGCCGGCATGTTCTCTTGGTTGGGCTTGCTGAGCGTCTCCGAGTTCTTCCGCAATATTTGGGTCCGGACCGTGTTCGGAGCGCTCGTGACGGGCCTGTACTTCGCTCTGGCGGGTTTCGGAATCCACAAGCTGATCCTCTCGACGGAGTTCAACCGCAAGGTCTACGCCCGCATGACGCTGCTGCAATACCTGACGCTGCAAATGCTGCTGACCCTGATGCTGCTTCTGCCGGTGAAGATCGCCCTGCGGCTGCTGTTCCGGATCAAATACATTTGGGTGACGCCGTGGTTCAATATCTAATGGCCCAATATTCAACCAACGCACGGATTCATTCCGTGAGTGCGGAGCATACCGATGGCTGATACGCCTCCCGCCGAGAAAGACCCGGTCGTTAGCGAATCTTTGAGCTTTCCGCTCCTGATTTCCGCGCTGCTGCTGGTGGTGACGCTGCTCTGGTCGCTGTTTGACGAAGCGTACTGGCAGCGGCCCTGGAAGCGGTTCCAGGGGCAGTTTGTCCAGCTCTACACGGAGTTCCTCTCGGCGAAGGCCATTCCCGGACAAACCGAGCGCGAGCAGGCCATTCGGGCCTCTGCGGAATATCAGCGGCTGGATGCGGAAGTGAATGCGGCGGTGGAGGCCGCCAGGGCGCAGCGGACGGAGATCGAAAACCAGAGCCGTCTCCTGGCGACGCAGATTCTGATCTTGAACCGGACGTTTGCCGAGGCGCGCGGCGAAGTCCAGGCGCTGCGGTACAACTTGGAGAACGCCAGCTAAGGCGCCCGCGCTGGTATCCAGCAGGATATCGAGGCCGCCCGCAGCGCCCCACGCGAGGCCATTTTGCCCGCCGGCGGGGGCAATGGCGCCATCGAGAAGGTTACTTTCAATTCGTATGATGAGCTGGAAGGCAGGCTCAACGAACTCAAAAGCCAAAAGGCCGACCTCGAGAACCAACTCGTCCGACTCCTGGAGCCACAGAACCAGGCACGAAAACGATTGAACGACTATATGCGGGATCAACTGGAAGGCCTCCGAGCCGGCGCATTGGAAGTCCTGAGCGAAAGCATGCAAGCCTTTCGGGTGGACATCAAGCAGATTCACGTGGCGGATGTGGACTTGGTGGATCGCTGCGAATCCTGCCACGTAGGAGTCCAGGCCGGCCGGCAACAAGGGGTGGTTCTCACCGCGGCGGACATGGGCGGACGGCGCGAGTTCGCCAGCCATCCGACTCCGGACTTGCTGCGGATTCATGATCCCGAGCGCTTCGGATGCAGCCCGTGCCACAACGGCAACGGCCGGGCGACTACCAGCGTCGAGAAGGCGCATGGCAACTATGAACACTGGCTTTGGCCGCTTTACAGCAAGGAGAACATGGACGCGGGCTGCCAGCAGTGCCACACAGCGGACATTTATCTGCCTCATGCCACCACGCTGAGCCGGGGCAAAGACCTGTTCTCGCACCGCGGCTGCGTCGGTTGCCACCGTTACCAAGGGTACGACACGGAACCCGAAGAGTTCCTCGTAGTCCTGCGAACCATCGAGGCCAAGCAGGAGCAGAAGCGGAACAATCTCATCGAGGCGCAGCGCAGCGTTGCGCGCGGCGACCGAGCGGCGAGCAACGAGGAAGCCCGAGCGCAGTACCAGTTGGCCGATAACTTGCGTGTCCAGAGCAGCGGGATTGACGCCGAAATCTCAGAGCTGCGAAACCGCTCGCGCGACCTACTCCGCGAACGCAAGAAGGTCGCCCCCAGCCTGAAAGAAGTCCGCATGAAGCTCAACCGGGACTGGCTGCCCGTATGGATTGCCAACCCGCAGGAGTTTCGTCCGGGCACGCGCATGCCGCGCTTCCGGCTGGAAGAGAGCCAGGTGCGGGCGATCTCCGCGTTTATCTGGCAATCGGGCGTCGAGGGAACGGTTCCTAACCGGCCGCGCGGGAACGCGGAGCGCGGTAAGCAGCTCTTCGAATCGCGGGGCTGCATGGCCTGCCACTCGGTGGGAGAGGGAGCCGCGGCCGTGGGCGGCACGTTCGCCGCCAACTTGTCCCGCGTGGGAGAAAAAGCCAACTACAACTATCTCGTCCGCTGGGTCCACAACCCGCGGGAGCGCACGGCGCCTTATTGCCCGCTGGAGCGGCGCGACCTCGGCCCCGAGGACTATGCCCGCCACAACCTGCCCTTCGAATTCGATCTCGATCACTCCCGCTGCCCCAACGACGGCAGCGAGCTGCAAGTTCAGCAGATGACCGTCATGCCGAACCTGCGGCTCACCTTCGAAGAGGCGCAGGACATCGCCAGCTACCTGATGACGCTGAAAACGCGCGAGCCTTCGGAGTATCCGGCGGCCGCGTACCTCGAGGATCCAGCCCTACGGCAAGAGGGCGAGACCTTGGCGCGGCACTTCGGTTGCGCCGGCTGCCACGAGATCGCGGGCATGGAGGAGGAAGGGCGGATCGGCACCGAGCTGACCAAAGAAGGAAGCAAGCCGATCGAGCAGATTGATTTCGGATTGCTGACGCACCCGGCCGAGCGCGAGGGCTGGTACAACCACAAAGGGTTTTTCGAACGCAAGCTGGCGAACCCGGCCGTCTACGATCAAGGGAAAGTCCGGCCGCCGCTCGAACGGCTGCGCATGCCGAATTTCGACCTCAGCCCGGAGGAGATCACGGCGCTGACGACGTTCCTGATGGGCAGCGTCGAATCCGGTCTTCCGCCGCGCTACTGGCATCAGCCCGACCAGCGGGGACGCGACATTCAGGAGGGCTGGAAGCTCGTCCTGAAATACAACTGCATGGGCTGCCACACGGTTCAGATCGGGCAGCGCAGCGTGCTGAGCGGCCTGGCGCGGTACCAGACGCCGGAAGGCAGAGACCAGTTGCCGCCGCAGCTCGTCGGCGAAGGCGCGCGCGTGGATCCGCTCTGGCTTGCGAGGTTCCTCCAGAACCCCGCCATGAGCGAGACCAACCTGAACCGCAACGGCGTGCGGCCCTATTTGCAAGTCCGCATGCCGACCTTCTCGTTCTCCGAGGGAGAAGTGCTGAAGCTGGTGCGGTTCTTTGCGGCGCTTTCCTCGCAGGATGGACCCTATCTGGCGCCCAAGATTCCGCCGTTGACGGCCCAGGAGCTGTCGCTGGCGCGTGGATTGTTCACCAGTCCCGGCGCGCCCTGCCTGGAGTGCCATGCCACGGGCGATCCGACGCACGATCAGAGAGCGACGGCGCCGAACTTCCTGCTGATGGGAGGCCGCCTGAAACCGGATTGGACGCGTCGCTGGATGCTAGACCCGGCGCTCATGGCGCCGGGCACGGCGATGCCCTCAGGCCTCTTCCGCCCCGACGGAAACCGTTTCGTTTTCAACGCGCAGCTTCCGGCCGGCTTCCAGCAGTACACCGGAGACCACGCGGAGCTTCTGGTGCGCTATATCTTCCAGTTCACGCCCGAGGAAATGGCGCGGCTCGGCGCGCGTTGAAAATTCGCCTCACACTGCCGCTCGCGCAAGCAGGCAGCGAGCGGCCATCCTTCCATAGAGCCAGCGAACTGGGACACTACCCACCCAACCAGACTTGAATTTCCGGCGGGCGGGCGATACGATAATAGGTTAGTTCTTTACACTTGCGTGGCGGAGTGCTGCGCGTGCGGAAGTTCAGCAGATGGGCGCAGGTCCGTCGCGGACCTATTCTGATTTTTCAAGTGGAAGGTGCAACAATAATGATTCGAACAAATTTGACTTGGCTATTGGCTCTCTCGATCGCCCTGACGTTAGCCGGTTGCGGCGGCGGAGGCGAACAGCCCGCTGCTACGGAACCGGCAGACGGCGGAGCAGCGGCGCCGGCGGCTGCTGCGGTGGACCCGGCGACCGCGGCCACCATCACCGGCAAAGTCTCCTTCACGGGGCAAAAACCGACCATGGCGCGCATCCGCATGGATGCCGTTCCGGCCTGCACGCAGGCGAATTCCGCCCCGGTGTTCCTGCAGGAAGTCGTGGTCAACGAGAACAACACGCTGTCGAACGTCTTCGTCTACGTCAAGGAAGGTCTGAGCGGGACCTTTCCGGCTCCCGCCGGGGACGTGGAGTTGGGCCAGAAGGGCTGCATGTATACTCCCCATGTGTTGGGTCTGACGGTGGGACAGAACATCCGCGTCAAGAACTCCGATCCGACCAACCACAACGTCCACCCGTTGCCGATGCAGAACCGCGAGTGGAACCAGTCGCAGCCTCCCGGCTCCGCCGACATCGTGCAGACGTTCGCGCGGCCGGAAGTGATGATCCCGGTCAAGTGCAACGTCCACCCCTGGATGATCGCTTACGTCGGCGTGGTGCCGCACGCTTTCTACTCCGTGACGGGGAGCGACGGAACGTTCCGCATCACCGGCCTGCCTCCGGGGAATTACGTCATTGAGGCCTGGCACGAGAAGTTCGGGACGTTTACGCAGAACGTGACGGTTGGGGCTTCCGAATCGAAAGAAGTCGAGTTCTCCATCCAAGGTTAACCCGCGGGTTCGCGCGCATGAGGATGGGCCGGCTGACCCCGGCCTGCCCTCCTGTCCGCAGGGCTCCGAGATCATAGAAGACATGGAAACAAAATCCCCCGGGAGTTCGCCGGCTCTCCATCGGTTCGCGCTGCTGACGGCCGGGACAACGTTTCTTCTCATCATCGCCGGCGCTTTGGTGGTCGGGTTTGACGCGGGACTGGCGGTGCCGGACTGGCCGCTGTCGTTTGGAACGTGGATGCCGCCCATGGTCGGAGGCGTCTTCTACGAGCACGGTCACCGCATGATTGCCGGCGTGGTTGGCGTGCTGACGACCGTGCTGGCGGTCTGGCTGTGGTGGAAAGATCCGCGCCGTTGGGTCAAAGGCCTGGGAATCGCGGCGTGGGCGGCGGTTGTGCTCCAGGCAGTCCTGGGCGGCCTGACGGTCCTTTATCTCCTTCCCATTCCGGTCCTGATCGCTCATGCCGGGCTGGCGCAGCTTTTCTTCTGCCTGGTCCTCAGTCTGGCTCTCTTTACGAGCCGCGCTTGGGAGCAGGCGATGCAGCCGGACCAGATCATCCCGGCCGGATTCCAGAATCTCGCGGCGACCGCATCAGTGGCACTGTTTCTGCAGCTTCTCTTCGGAGCGGCGTTGCGGCACAAAGCGCTCGGCGTCGGTGCTCACGTGATGGGGGCTATCGTGGCTACTTGTATGGTTGGGTTGCTTTGCTATCGAGCGGTCACGGGATTGGCCGAGCGGGATCCGCTGCGGAAAGCAGCCCGTTGGGTGGGCGGCATCTTGATTCTGCAAGTGGCGCTGGGCGTGTTGTCGTATTGGTTCCGGCAGGCGGCGCCAGAGGCGGCTCTGGGGCGGACTGCCGTCGTGGGGGTCACGACCGCTCATGTAGCGGCAGGCGCATTGCTACTCGGCGGCAGCGTGCTTCTGACGCTGCTGGCGCGCCGCCGGCTGGCAGCTTCTGGGCAGGTGGTTTCGCTTGCGGGCAGCCCGCAAAGGACGTTGGCATGAGGACATTGGGATGAGTTTGGGCGGAGCGGGCGCGCAGGCTTCACTGGCTCCGGAGATCCCGGGAATCCACTGGATTGCCGACTACGCGGAGCTGACCAAGCCCCGTGTCACGGCGCTGATCCTGATGTCCACGCTGGTGGGATTTTATCTGGGTTCGCCCGCCGAGCTGAACATCCGATTGCTGCTGCACACGCTGCTCGGTACCGCGCTGGTCGCAGCAGGCACCGCGGCGCTCAACCAGTTTTGGGAGCGCGAACCTGACGGCAAAATGCTGCGCACCAAAGACCGCCCGCTGCCTGCGGGGCGCATGGAGCCGTGGAAAGCGCTCAGCTTCGGGGTGCTGCTTTCCGCCGCCGGAATTATTTATCTCGGCACAGTCGTCCACGGGCTGACGAGCTTGCTCGCCGCGCTGACGCTGGGCACGTACCTGTTTCTGTATACGCCGCTCAAGAAGAAAACGGTGCTGTGCACGCTGGTGGGCGCGTTTCCCGGCGCGATTCCGCCGCTCATCGGATATGTTGCCGCGAGCGGCGGCGACTTTACGCTGCAAGCCGGGATTCTCTACCTGATCCTGTTTCTCTGGCAGTTCCCCCATTTTCTTGCGATTGCCTGGCTGTATCGCGAGGACTACGCCCGCGCCGGGATCGTGATGCTGCCGGTCGTGGAGCCGGACGGCCGAGCGACGGGACGGCAAATCGTGGCCTACTGCGCCGTGCTGCTGCCGGCGAGCCTGTTACCGTCGCTGCTCGGAGCGACGGGCTGGATTTATTTCTGCGGGGCATTCGCGCTGGGCGCGGCGTTCCTTGGTTCCGGAATCCGCGCGGCGAGGGCGCGCACGAAGGTGCAGGCCCGCCGCCTGCTGCAGTCCTCCGTCATCTATTTGCCGCTGCTCTACGCGTTGATGATGGTGGACAAGATGGCTCCCTAAAAGGGTCGGAGCCGCCTCACGCCGCGATGCCCTCCGAAGGTTTCACGCCCTTTCGATTGTGCCTCCAATTGACCCCAGCGGCCTCGATCAAAACTCCCGACGCGGATTTCGCCGCTGCCTCTAAGACTAAGATATGACCACACCGCCCGTCGTGGATGTGCGAGACCTGACCCGGTCCTATGGAGAGCGCCAAGCTCTCGGGGGCGTTTCCTTCGAAGTGCGGGCGGGGGAAATCTTCGGTTTGCTGGGGCCCAACGGCGGCGGCAAGACTACCCTGTTGCGGATTCTGGCCACGCTGCTTTCGCCCAGTTCCGGCCGCGCCGCCGTGTTCGGCCTGGACGTGGGGCGGGAGCCGAGCGCCGTGCGGCGGCGCATTGGAGTGGTTTTTCAATCTAAGCACGTGGACGGAAAGCTGACCGCGGCCGAAAATCTGCGCCATCACGGCCATCTCTATGGATTGCGGGGCGGAGAATTGAAGGACCGGATTCGGCAGTCGCTGACCCGCTTCGGCCTGGCGGACCGTCAGGGGGATTTGGTCGAGAAGCTGTCGGGAGGCCTGCGCCGGCGACTCGAGCTCGCCAAAGGGCTGCTGCATCAACCCGGCTTGTTGCTGCTCGACGAACCCACTACGGGTCTCGACCCTGGCGCGCGCCGGGACTTGTGGGAGTATCTGAGCAGGCTGCGCGGGCTGGACGGCCTGACCATCGTCTTGAGCACGCATCTGCTCGACGAAGCGGAGCGCTGCGACCGCCTGGCCATTTTGCATCGCGGGCAAATCGTAGCCGCCGGATCGCCGGACGCGCTCAAAAGCGAAATCGGAGCCGAGGTCATTCTCCTCGAAACGCCCGTTCCGCACCAGATTCTGCCGCAATTGAAGCAGCGATTCGCCGTGGATGCAACGGTCGTCGGCGGCAAGGTCCGGTTCGAGCATCCCCGCGGGCACGAGTTCATTCCGCAGTTGGTCGAAACTTTCCCGGGCGTCATCCAGTCCGCCATGGTGTCGAAGCCCACGCTGGAGGATGTGTTCCTCCACCGCACGGGCCGCCAGTTTTGGGAAGAGGGTTCGCCTCCGGCGCATTGAATTCTGGAGCACTGCAACTAGGGACTCCCTCGTGGAGCAATCAAGGCAGATAATCGGAGGGGCAGCCATTGAAACCGATCCGGTGGACTCTCCACTCGCTGAGGAATCTGGCTGATCGTGAAATTCGTCGCTCGGAAGCTGAAAGAGCTACTCGACGACCCGGAATTAGTCACGACGAGTGGCCTTTCCCGGAAGGTTTTCATGCGCGGGTACTTTGACACCCGTTTCAACCAGGAAATGCTGGTAAGAGTTGTCGTGGAAGAAACGAGGGATGAACAGGTGGTCATTACAGTTTACATCACGTCGCAAATACGCAAGTATATGAGATGAGGGGAGCACAGCCATGAAGGTTACCTACGATCAGGAAACGGATACCATGACGATCGCTCTGCGGGAGGAGCGGATTAAGGAAAGCGATGAGGTGCGCCCCGGAGTCATTGCCGATTTCGGATACGACGGAGGCATCGTCCGTTTCGAGATTCTCGACGCCTCCAAGGTCGTTCAGAACTTCCGCGAGATGCAGTTCGCTGTTGTCGAATAACGTTCTGCCACAGCCCGAGGCGAATGCGCGCTCCAAACGGCAAACGCCTCCCCACGGCCCAGTCGGCCAACAGCGCTCCGCAATGGAGGATTCTTCGCATTTGCATTTGATAATCCGGCTATTCTTTGGCAAACTGGCACGTCTGCGGCTACGAGGCTGCAGGCCAGCATGGCGGACGCCCGCCGAGTTTCCGTATGCTAAACTGAACGAGGAGCCATTGGAATGACGGAACTGCTCTTGCTGCTGGTCTTCTGCTTATTGGTCGCGCTGGCGTGCTTTGGGGCCATTGGGTGGGCTCTGTTCAGCGGAGTCGAAATCGGGGTCGAGCTGATTTTCCTGCTGCATGTCGGCGGTGTGCTGGGGTTGCTCTTTTTGGGGATTGCCGGCTGGATCGCGGTTCGGATTCTTCCCGCGGTCTCGGCCAAGCCCGCGGCCGCTCCGAATCCGGCAAAGGTTGCGCCGGCGAAACAGGAAAAGGCTCCCGAAGAAGTTTCCAAGGGCGCGTCCTAGAAGCTGCGGCACAGCGCTGGCATCCCAGGCAGGATCGTTCCCCAGGGGAGAATCTCAGAATCAGGAGGGAGCATTCGCAACGCATTCTGGCTCCCGATCGGAACATTGTGGTGGCGCGAAGTGGTCCGTTTTTCCCGGGAGCGCAGCCGCGTCCTCGGGGTAATCGGCGCGCCCTTGCTCTTCTGGCTGTTCCTGGGGTCGGGACTCGGGCAATCGTTTCAGACGGCCTCCGCGCCTGCCGGGAGCGGCTACTTGCAGTACTTCTTCCCCGGCACGGTCGTCATGGTCGTGCTCTTTTCTTCCGTTTTTTCCACGTTCTCGGTGATTGAGGACCGCCGCGAGGGGTTCCTGCAGTCGGTTCTGGCGGCGCCGGTCTCCCGCGCCAGCATTGTTCTCGGGAAAGTGCTCGGAGGGGCGACGCAGGCGGTGATTCCGGGCTTCCTGTTTCTGCTGTTGGGGCCGGCGGCGGGATTCCCCCTGGGTCCGGCGCAGTTGATCGGCCTGACCGCGATCCTCTTCTTGATCGCATTTGCGCTCACCAGCCTGGGCTTTTCCATCGCCTGGTGGATGGATTCCGCCCAAGGCTTTCACGCCATTCTGAACCTGGTGCTGATTCCGATGTGGCTGCTCTCGGGCGCCGTGTTTCCCAGCTCCGGCGCCGCGCCGTGGGTGCAGACCGTGATGCGGCTGAACCCGCTGACCTACGCAGTCTCCGCGCTTCGTCGCGCACTGCATGGACAGAACGGCGCGGTGGGCGGCGACGTGGCGTCGCTCGGCTTTTCGATCGAGATTACAGCGCTGTTCGGATTGGCCGCCGTGACGGTGGCCTTGGTCGAATGCAGCCGCCCTACGGTCAAGTCCGCGGGCTGATTCAGCCGGTGGTTTCTATTCACTATTCACTATCCACTAATCACTTCCTTATGCAGCTTCCTACGCTCAACGCCGTCCTCAACGCGCTGAGCGCGCTGCTGCTGCTGGGAGGCTATCTCTCAATCCGACAAAAGAAGGTCGCAGCCCACCAGCGGTTCATGCTGACGGCCTTCGGAACCTCGTGCCTCTTCCTGATTTCCTACCTTACCTACCACTTCCAGATTGGGTCCAAGGCTTTTGAAGGACAAGGGTTCATACGACCCGTCTACTTCAGCATTCTGATTTCACACACCATCCTCGCGGCGGCCATCGCTCCGCTGGCAGTTATGACGCTGCGAAGGGCCTGGAAGGGAGATTTCGAGCGCCACGCGCGCCTCGCCCGTCGCACGCTTCCGCTTTGGCTCTACGTGTCCGTCACTGGGGTGGTGGTCTATTGGATGCTGTATCGGCTGTAGGGGGCAGGTTTCAGCGAGAAATACCAGCTTTCATAATTACGGTGACGCATCGAGGGCGGCGAGGCGCCCGGCTGAAACGAAGCTCTTGACGTTAGCCTGGAGCCTGAAGTTACGTCCTGGCAGGCGCAGTCTCGTGCTCGTGTTCTGCAACAACGCAAATCGCTTCGCTCGGCATCGGCACCCGGCCGCTCGGCGTGGCGTGGCGGCGCGCTGCTTCCGCGACCTGCTCCCATAGCTTGCCCTGCCGTTCTGGCGGAAGCGCCACCAGCCCCGGGATGTACGGCCCCACGACCTCACGTTGGAAGGCCACGTAGTCGTCGGCAGAGGCGAACTCGAACGGGGCCAGATGGCGGTGATTCGAGACTCTGCCGAACCCTGCGCGCGAGAGGATCGCCTCGAGGTGGGCGGGGTCGGCGAGCGAGAAGGCCGCAGCACCGGGATCGCCGATGACCCGTTCGAGCACGCGAAGTCGCGTGGCGATGAGCGGCACGCGATCTCGGGAGGACCACACGGCAGCGGCGAGCCGTCCGCCAGCAACGAGAAGAGCCCCCAGCCGGCGCAGCGCCTGCTCGAGATCGGGCAAGAACATCAAGCCCCACCGACACAGAATCGCGTCAAAGCTGCCCTCGGACAGGTCAGGGCGGGTCGCGTCCATCAGGTGGAACTCGACGTTGGTCAGGTCGGCCTGGGCCGCCCGTTCGCGTCCGACCTGGAGCATCTCGGGGGCGACGTCAGTTGCGATGACGTGGCCAGAGGAGCCGACTGCTCTGGCGGCCGTCAGCGCCGGCTCGCCCGCACCGGTGGCGATATCAAGAACATGGTGGCCTTCGGCGAGGCCAGCGAGGTCGACAAGCGCCTCGCTGATCGACGCGGCGCCACGCTCGTAGACGTCGATCCACTTCTTCCAGACACGGACGACGGGATCGAACTCGCTGGATTCAGACGGCTTCCAGAGTGTCAAAGTATTGTTCTCGGCTCATGCCCGCCGTGCGAAGAAGATTTTTGATAATGAAGACCGGGACCGCCGGCCACGCGGGTATTACGATCGGTCGCTTGAGGCCTGGTTTGGTATAGATGAGGTGGTCGCCTTCCTGCCGAGAAAACGCGAATCCTTCCTTTTCAAAGATAGCTACGAGTCTCCGATAGTGAATCGGTCGGATGGAAGGCACTTAGGAAAGAGTGAGGGAAAGGCGGTCAAGGGAGATAAATTCGGGAGCCTGCCAGTTGGTTCCATCCGACGTATATCCGGCCTCCATCAAAATCTCAGGCAGCGTACCCATATCGGCCGCCGCCCGGAGGAACCCGCGCACCGCATCCTGGATGTTTTTGCGAGCCTGCTCCGCGTCCGTTCCGCAGCTGGATACGTCCAGCTCCGGAACGTACGCCACGTACACCTCCCCCTCCTTGAACATGTGGACACTGAACGAGATGTTGTTCACGGAGCGGCCTCCACTGCCAGTTACCGACCCTGATTTCCGCGAGTCCGCTCGTAGCGCTTTTCGCTCTCGGTGAACCACGTGCCCCAGGGGCGGGGATCGGTGGCGTCCCAATAGAGCGGATCGCCGGGAAGACGCTCGTTGAGCTTGCCGCGCTCGTCCATGAAGACCTTCGTGGAAGGGCCATTGGTGTCCGAGCAAGTGTTGTAGAGCGGGCGCAGCTCGATGCGGGTTTCCTTGTCGAGCTCGAAGCGGAGCCTGGTATGCACGGGGCGCACGAAGACCTCGGGATCGTAGAGCGTAATCTCGCCCTCGATGCGGTCGCCGACGCGCCGATAGCGCTCGACGGTCTCCAGGTTATCGGTGAACTCGGAGACGCCGCCTTTCCAACCGCGAATCTGGTTGGTGTGCACGATCAACGAATCGCCGTTCCAGAACCCGATGGACTCCCCGTGCCACTTGGAGAATTGGAACTCCTCCGGGGAATGTCCGCTGCCGTCGGTGTAAATCCAGCGAATGGTATTGGAGCCGTTGCCGGCGGCATGAGTCCAGACCCGGGCGGGCGTGACGATGAACTCCTCGGCGCCGAGCGAAGAGAAGAACCCGCCGGGCAGGCAGAAGGAGCCTGCGCCCCAGATGCGCGCCTCACTGACTCCCTTCAATTCCTGCACGAAATATTCCTGGTATTTCGGCGTCAACAGCTTGGCGATGTCGCTCGCCGGGCTCTGCCCGCCGCCGAAGCCGCCGCCGCCCTCCCAGCGTCCGCTCCAATCGGGTATGGTGTCCTTGGTGTGCTTGGTGCCGCCGTTGGCCTCCCGCAGCCACGCCTGATAGTGTTCCCAGGCGTTGGTGTAGGGATAGGGGGTGGTGAGATTCGTTGCCCCCGGGCGGCCCGTGCCCTCCGAGCCGTAGACCCTGGCATTGCCCACCTGGCCGCTGTCCTGGTAGGATTCGATATTCAGCGCCATGCCCCGGATCTGACCGGTGGTGTTGTTTCGGTAATACGCCGGGTCGGTCCACAGCGCCCGGTCCTGACGGTAGTTCGGGGTGTTGAAGATGGTCCTTTGGGCCGCTGCCGGGACCGATAAAGACAGGCCCGCCAGCAGCACGATGATTGAAGGCATCGCCCTGAAGTTTATGCGCACGGTTACACCTCCCCGGCAAAGGTTAGGGTGACTCGGTATCGGCCCGGAGCCTGACGAGCGTCTATTCGTAGCTCGGTTTATTCGTAGCTCTTGCCGTCGGCGGCAATGATGGAGATGTAGTTGCCCCCCGGACGGCCGTCCGCCAGCGGATGCAAGGTGACCTTCACCTTGTCGCCGGGCTTGAAGGTGTTCTGGCCGATGCCACGCCGGATCATGTTCGGCAGGTTCGACATCTCGATCCAGTACTTCTCCGGCTGGCCATTTTCGCCTTTGACCTCGACGTAAAGAAACACGTGCGGATTGCGGAACACGTATTCCGTCACGGTTCCGTCCACGGTAATTTGCTTGGTATGATCGAACATGGCATGGGAGTGGTGCGACCACGCCGGCGCCGTCAGGCCCAGCGACATCGCGCCCGCCAGCAACCCGATCCACAGCAGATTTTTCATCGTTGTCCTCCGTATCCTTTCCAGGCCACTGCGCCCTGCGCGGCCATCTTTCCGCGCAGGCAACTCAACTCCTCCCTACTATATAGCACAAAACGGCGTCGCCGCAGCCGCAATTTAAGAATCGAGGCGGTTGAAGTGGTCCATATGGCCCAGATGTACTGGGCCATAAATTCGACCCACCAACCCTCCACCCCTCCGGGAGGTTCCAAACTGATCAGGTCAGCAGGAGCGATTCTCGGTTAACCGAAGTGCCTTCGTGTCTTTGTGGTGGAAGATGATGATGGCCGAAGTTCTTTACGGCGCGATTTCGACCGTCACGGAATTGCTGACGGCGGAGTTGCTGGTGATCACGAGCGGCTGCGGGCCGGCGGCGAGGCCGGCCGGAACTTCAAGGTCTATGCGGTAGAGCCCCACGAAGGTGGGCGCGAGAACGGCGGAACGCACCACCGCGGAGATACCTCCGAGGGTCGCTAGCGGCTGGATTCGCACCACTGGCGGAGTGCTGCTCGACGGCGGCGAGCCGCTTTCGACGGAAGGGTTGGTGGCTCCGAGTCCAGTCGCAAACACCGCCAGGACTTCACCAGCGCGCGCCGGCCGCTCCACCGTTACCGGGCTGAAGTCGGCGGCGTGCAACACGACGCCGCGGCCTTGCCCGCCTTGGCTGACCGTAAAAATCCCCGGCGCTGTCGGCGCCAGCAGCACCGCTGCCGAGCTGCTCGTCACTCCGTTCAGCAAGATGGTCACGGTTGCCAAGGACCGGCCGGAGACTTCCAGCGGGACTTGCGCGTTGATCTGGCGCGGCGAAACAAACAGCAGCGGCGCATCGTTCCCATCCATCTGAACCCGCACGCCCCCGAGGGAGATCGGGAGGGGAAGCGACAGCGCCCAGGCGGATTCGTTGGCCAACTGCGTTCCGAAGATCGAGATGAGGCTGCCAGGCGCTACACTGAGCGAGCCGAACGTGAAGCTCGCGGCGTTCACGATCCCGCCGGGGTCTACGGCCGGACGCAGAAAAGTCCCCCAGTAGGGAACCGTGATCGCCCGGCCCGTATTCTGGCTGCGAATCGTGAGGTATCCCTCAATCGTCTCGCTCAGCGGCTGCGCCGACGTGGCCGTGACGGCGAGAATCTGCGCGCCTCCGCCCGCGAGGTTGAAATTGGCCGGAGTAACGGCCAGCGTGTGCCGCCCGCCTCCCTTCGTAGCGGTGAAGCTCACCTGGAAGCTGTCGGCGGAGGCTGCGATGTTGGTCAGTGTAAGATTTCTGGCGCTGTTCAGGACGGTGCCCGGCTGCTGCGCGCCAAAGCTGAGCGAGACCGGAACGATGGTCGCCGGCGAGCGAATCGCCGCCGCCGCATCCAGAAGTCCGTTTCCCTGCGCCAGGACGCTGAGCGGACCGCCGGTGGAAGTGGTTGCTCCTTTGGCCGCCGTGCTGACCAGGAGCGACTTAATTTGGGCGGGCGAAAATTGCGGGTACGCCTGCTGCAACAGCGCGGCTACCCCGGCCACCAGCGGCGCCGCAAAGCTGGTTCCGCTCGAAGTGCCAAAACCGCTGGCGTCAAACTGCGCTCCGGCCGAGCTGTTCTGCTGGAACGCGCTGTAGATGGCCGTCCCCGGCGCGGCCAGGTCCGGCTTGATCCCGAAATCGGTGCTGGGGCCTTCGGCCGAGAAGCTCGCGATCCGGTTTGGCGTCGTGGGGATCGCTTGCTGCTGCGCGCCGAGGGTCGCCTCGACGGGTCTGCCCGCGCTCCCCAGAAACTGCTTCAGAGCCAGGCCTTCGAGGTTTCCAATCATAGCCGCGGGGATCTGCGTCCCGGTCGCTTCCATCTGGACCGGCGGCTGTCCCGGCTGATTGTTGTAGATGATCGCCGCGATGGCGCCGGCGCTGAAGGCGTTCCCTATTTTGATCGTGAAGTTGCACTCGCCGCGTCGGATGAACGCCAATCGTCCCCGGATGGTATCCGGGGCGAACGGGGCGCACGCCGAGCCGGTCCCGTCGAGGGTTTGCACGTCGAGCAGCGCCGCCGGCCCGAGCGTTGCCGTGATCGCCGGACCGTTGCCCGGCAAGGCCCCGATGATCGCAAGCGCGGCCGGCGGCGTAGGCGACGTGATTACCAGCGGATTGGCGAAGAAGCGCGAATTGGTGGTGGCCCCGACGGTGATAGCATCGGGAGAAATTCCCGGACTGGAGACGGTTCCGGTGCCGGGGCCTTCGTTGCCCGCCGCCACCACCACGATGACACCCCGGCTCACCGCCGACGCGATCGCCACCGACGTGGGATCCCGCACGGGCGGGTTATCGGTCGTGATTCCCACGCTCAAGTTGATGACGTCCATGCCGTCGAGCACGGCGTCGTCAATGGCTTTGATAATCGCCGCGTCGGTCGCGGTGTCATTCTGTTCCGGAGTTCCGAAGACCTTGTAGGCTCCTAGAAACGCCTTCGGCGCGGCGCCGGCGACGCTCGCGAGCGGGCCGACGGCTCTGCGTCCGGCGGCGATTCCCGCCACAAACGAGCCATGTCCGTCGCGGTCTTCCGCGTCGCAGTTGGCGTCGAAGGTGTCCAGCAGCCGGACGTAGTTGCGCGCCACGATCACTTTCGAGTTGGTGTACTTCAGGTCGTCGTTGACGCAGTCGGGCGTCGAGGCTGTGGCGCGCGGAAAGCCCGCCGGCGGCGTCAGCGACACGTCCTGGAACATGGGATGATTGACGTCAATGCCGGTGTCAATCACGCCGATGCGGATGCCGCGCCCGGCGTTGTCCTCGCCGCCGATGCGCGCGTCCGCCCAAGCCGCCGGCACCGCCCCGAGTGGCAGGGCCGCGTCGAGCGCTTTGCGATATTGGATCGAAGGAAATACCTCCTGAACTTCCGGAAGACTCGCCACCGCCGCAACGTCCTCCTCGCGCAGCGTCACCGCCAGCCCGTTGAACACGATCTCCATCTGCGCCCGCACCTGGCTCCCCGGCAGGGCTTCGATGCGCTGTTTCAGCGCCCCCTGCGCGGCGCGTAGGCGGGCGCGGTAGAAGATAGCTTGCGGGCTTGCGAGATCCGCCTTCAGCAATCTCGCGGGTTGAGCATTTTTCAGATAATCCGCCACGGACTGCTGGCGGAGCTGCACAAGGTAGTGGCGAAGCAGCCCCTGCGCCGCGACCTCTCCCCGGAAGCCGAGCGCGCACAGGAGCGTGCCGAGGGCTGCCGCCCGGTAACGGAACTTCGAGGGCATATACACATTCAACCCGTTTCACCGCGAATGTCGCGCACTCGGGGGGGAGCTTTCGAGAATAGCACAAGCCCGCCGAGAACCCGCATGGTGTCCGGCCGGAGGACTCGGCGTCAATCATACGATGCCGGGGAGATGCAGCGGGATGCCGGGCGGCGATTTCAGGCGGGAAAGAATAACTTCAGAAGCAGGAGCAAGGTGACGCCCACAAAGACGACGACGGCCATGCGCACGCCCGGCTCCTGGTTGACGAGCGGGATGAGGTCGCTCGCCGCGACATACAACGTGACGCCCGCCGACAGCGGCAGCGTGTAAGCCACCTGCCCGCGCAGCGGAAGCATCGCCAAGACGCCCGCCACCGTGGCCAGTCCCAGCGCGGCGGAGGCCAGCAGCGCCGTGCGCGCACTCTTTCCCGAAGCCAGCATGACGGAGCTGACGGCGAATCCCTCCGGCATCTTGTGCAGAAACACGGCCAGGAAAACGACCCAGCCCAAGAATTCGGAGATCAGGAATCCGCTGGCGATCGAAACGCCGTCCACGCCGGCGTGGATCAGCAGGCCGAAAAGGACCGTGTGGCTGCGCCGCGCCGTAGCGACCTCTTCGGCGTGGGTTTCCTCGCCGAAGTGGAAGTGCGCGCTCACGGTGTGCTCGAAGAAATGAATCAGAAGGTACCCGGCGAGCATCCAGGCGGCGGCGTTCCTCCCGAGCCGGTCGAAGCTTTCCGGGAGCATCTCGAGCAGCGCGGCCGCCAGCATGAAGCCCGACCCGAGCGCGATGAACGAGCGCAGGTAGAGCGGGTGCCACGGACGGCGGACGATGGCCAGGCCGCCGCACACGTTGGCGGCCGCCGCCACCAGCCCCAGAAGCAATCCCTTCCATTCCATTTCCATTCCATCCCACGGGCCGCCGCTCAGCCGCTGTGCCGCACGTTGATGACGTCTCCATCCTGCACGGGATACTCCTTGCCCTCCACGCGCAGTGCGCCGTGAATCCGCCCGCCGCCCCAGCCGCCGGCCTCGAGGAACGCCTCCCAACCCACCACCTCGGCGCGGATGAAGTGTTTCTCAATATCCGAGTGGATGGTCCCGGCTGCTTGTAGTGCGGTCGCGCCGCGCGGGATCAGCCATGCCCGGCATTCCTTGTCCCCCAGCGTGAAGAAGGTGATCAGCCCCATCAGCTCGCACGTGGCGCGCACGATGCGCACCGAGCCGAGCTCCGGCAATCCGTAGCTCGCCATCAGCTCGGGAACGTCTTTGTCCGGCAGCGTGGCCAGCTCCGCTTCGATGCTGCCGGCAATGGCGGCGAAATGCATCCCGCTGCGGTTCCTCCACGGAGCGAACTCC
>CAYWWM010000004.1:0-17864 GCA_964461735.1 uncultured Solibacteraceae bacterium
ACGCAGGACCCGGTGCTGCGGGCGAAGTTCGCCGGAGCGCCGGAGAACGTCATCCAGTTCTTCTTCTTTATCGCGGAGGAGTTGCGCGAAATCATGGCGCAACTGGGAATCCGGCGCATGGAGGAGATGATCGGGCGGTCGGACCTGCTCACCGTGAAAGAAGAAGTCATCCGGAATCACTGGAAGGCGAAGGGGCTCGACTTCTCGAGCATCCTCTATCAGCCGCCGGCCCCGGCGCATATCGCGCGCCACAAGGTGCAGCAGCAAGACCACGGCCTCGAGAAAGCGCTCGACTACAAGCTGATCGAGCTCGCCAAGGACGCGCTCGACGGCGCCGGACGGGTCGAGATCAAGCTGCCGATCCGCAACGTCCACCGCACCGTCGGTACGATGCTTTCGAGCGAGATCGCCAAGCGCTACGGCTCGGCGGGACTGCCCGAGGACTTCATCCACTGCCACTTCAAGGGATCGGCGGGGCAGAGCTTTGGGGCGTTCGCGGCCAAGGGGCTGACGCTCGTCCTCGAAGGCGACGCCAACGACTACACGGGCAAAGGACTGTCCGGCGCGCGGATGATCGTCTATCCGCCCAAAGCGTCGAACTTCGTCTTTGAGGAGAACATCCTGGTGGGAAACGTGGTCCTCTACGGAGCGACGAGCGGCGAAGCCTTCTTCAACGGGATGGCCGGGGAGCGCTTCGCGGTGCGGAACAGCGGCGTGACGGCCGTCATCGAGGGCGTGGGGGACCACGGCTGCGAGTACATGACGCGCGGCTTGGTCGTGGTGCTCGGAAAAACCGGGCGCAACTTCGCGGCCGGCATGAGCGGCGGCATCGCCTACGTGCTCGACGAGGCGGGAGACTTCGGCGAGAAGCGCTGCAACCTGGCGATGGTGGACCTCGAAGACGTCGCCGAAGAAGACGACGCCACACGGCTGCGCGGCCTGATCGAGCGGCACTTCGAGTACACGCAAAGCCCCAAAGCGGAGTGGGTGCTTGAAAACTGGGACACGATGCTGCCGAAGTTCGTGAAAGTCTTCCCGCACGAATACAAGCGGGTCCTCAAGGAACAGGCCGCCGCGCAGGAGAAGGCGCAGGTTTGATCCGAGCCGCGACCGGAAGGGAGCGGTGCAGCTAGGGATCCACCGCTTGCTATCGCGCGCGGCTCGGATGATTTTTTCGCATGGGTAAGATCACCGGATTCCTGGAATATCAGCGCGAGACGCCGGGCTACCGTCCGATTGCCGAGCGGATCGAAGACTACCGCGAAGTCTACCGGAAGATGGAAGAGCCTGCGCTGCGCACGCAAGGGGCGCGGTGCATGGACTGCGGCATCCCGTTCTGCCACACGGGTTGCCCGCTCAACAACATCATCCCCGACTGGAACGACCTCGTGTACCGGGACCGCTGGAAGGAAGCCCTCCAGGTACTGCATTCGACCAACAATTTTCCGGAGTTCACCGGACGGGTGTGCCCGGCGCCGTGCGAAGCGGCCTGCGTGCTCGGGATCAACAACAATCCAGTAACGATCAAGCAGATCGAAAAGGCGATCGCGGACCGGGGCTTCGCGGAAGACTGGACGAAGCCGCAGCCGCCCGCGACGCGCACCGGAAAAAAGGTGGCGGTGATCGGCTCCGGGCCGTCCGGCATGGCGGCGGCGCAGCAACTCGCGCGCGCGGGCCATACCGTGACGCTGTTTGAGCGGGACGACCGCATCGGGGGCTTGCTGCGCTACGGCATCCCGGACTTCAAAATGGAGAAACACCTCATTGACCGGCGCGTGCAACAGATGGAGGAAGAAGGGGTCATCTGCCGCACGTCCGTCAACGTGGGCGTGGACGTTGCGGGCGAGGAACTGCTGCGCGAGTACGACGCGACGCTGCTCTCGATCGGCTCGACGATCCCGCGCGACCTGCCGGTTCCGGGGCGCGAGCTCCAAGGCGTCCACTTTGCGATGGAGTTCCTGCCGCAGCAGAACCGGCGCTGCGCGGGGCTTCCCGTGGATGCGGCGGAGAGCATCACCGCGACGGGCAAGCGAGTCGTCATCATCGGCGGCGGCGATACAGGCGCCGACTGCCTCGGCACGTCGCACCGCCAGAAATGCGCCGAAGTGCATATGTTCGAGCTGCTGCCGATGCCGCCCGAGTCGCGGACGGCCGAGATGCCGTGGCCGAACTGGCCCATGATCCTGCGCACGGAAAGCTCGCACGAAGAGGGCGGCAGGCGGCGCTGGAGCGTCTCGACGAAGAAGTTCACGGGCCAGAACGGGCGCGTCACGAAGCTCCACGGCATCGAGCTGGAATGGGGGCAGCCGGACGCGAGCGGGCGCCGCGCGATGCAAGAAATCCCCGGCAGCGAATTCGAGCTCGACGTGGACCTCGTGCTGCTCGCGATGGGCTTCCTCTACCCCCAGAAGACGGGCCTGGTGGAGCAGCTCGGAGTGAAGCTTGACGCGCGCGGCAACGTAGCCGTGGGCGAGAACTGGATGACGAGCGTGCCGGGAGTCTTCGCCGCCGGCGATGCCCGGCGCGGCCAGTCGCTCGTGGTCTGGGCGCTCGCCGAGGGCCGCAAAGCCGCCAGAGCCATAGACATCCACCTAATGGGAACGACCACCCTACCGATTTGATCCGCCCCAATTGACACCTTTTCTCTTGACTCGGAGCAGGAATGATTTGTAATCAACTTTGGCCACCCGACTGCGACCGGTTGAACCACGGTCGACGTTTAGGGATCGGGTATACAGGTGACGCAAGCAAAACCTACCTTTGCTCTGTCACCAGGCGCGAGCGCAATACTCAAGCCTAGGTAGTGTCCAGAGTGCAAGGCCCTGGCAAATTAGATGAAGGCCGTTTTGTGACTCAACCTGTTGGGTGAGGGTAGGCACCCAAAGAGGAGGCTTGTCACAAGATGGAGCTTTCAGATCTCTTCTCCCAGATTCACTACGTTGTTATTGAGATATTATAACACTGCTTCTGCTTGCCCTGATTGGCGCGTATAAACTGATATCCAATGAGTGGCCTCGCAATCATCGAAAGAGAAGGCGAACCACGCACTGTTCAAAGAGTTGACGCGACAAAGCGAGCGCGGGTAAGATTCTCTTCGGGAGACAGGCAAGCCATGAAGCGAAACGGAAAACGGCCAAGGATTCGCGGGGAAGTGCGCATTGTGAGCAAGGAAGAACTGCGCCGGATGATTGACAAGGCGGCGCGGAAGCAGCTTGGTCTGTCAGGCGAAGAAGTGATGGAACGGATTAAGCGAGGCAAAGCCGGAGACAATAACGCGTGGGTCCACCTCTCCATGCTCGCCAGCATGCTTCGATAGAAAGCGCAGAGGTGGCTCCCTTCACCGGTTCCAATCCCGAGAAAGTAATCCAGACCTTCCGCGGTCATATTGCCCAACTTCTCAACTCCACTATCACGGATGCCCCACTATCCATCGTCGGGGCGCGCCGCTCTGTCAACGAATTGAAGGCGACGCTTTCTCTCGGCGGCAAGACGACGGATATTGCCAGGGCAGTGCCGTTACGACAGAAGCCCCTGCACCTCTTGCTAGTACAGAATGTCTCCGTAATCCGGGAACCAAAGGCAAGGGAGTGGCGCCTCAAAACGCTGCAATACAGCTATCGGATTCAAGCGGGGCCGAGCCTCGACTCGGAGTGGTATTTCCGGTTTGAGTACAAGGCGCGGGAGATCGAGGACTCGCTCCATCCCAGGCACCATATCCATTTGCCGGTCTCCTTGGAGTGTGGAACAACGCGGGTCAACCTCTCGCGGGTTCACATTCCGACAGGATGGGTTCCGTTGGAAGAGGTCATCCGGTTTCTGATCGAAGAGCTTGGAGTGAAGGCCAAAACGCGAGACTGGGATTCCGTTTTGCGGAGAAACGAAGAGAAATCCAGCCTGCCGCTCTAATCCCGATATCCAATCACCAGCGGCGAGTGCGAGCCGATGTCGGCGGTTTCGACGCGGTGGAAGCCTGCCTTGCGAAGCCACGTGGCGTACTCGGCGAAAGTAAAAGTGTCGCCATGCTCGGTGTTGAGGAGCATGTTGAGGGCGAAGAAAACGGGGAAGGGCGGGCCGGTGCGGTCGTCGTTCGCAAGAAATTCAATGATGACGGCGCGCCCGCCGGGGCGCAGCGCCGCGTGAAGCCGGCGCAAGAGGCTGCGCGAGGACTCTTCGCCTTCAGAGTGCAGGATGTTGCCGAGCAAGGCCAGGTCATACTGCTCCCGGCCAAAGTCAACGGTTTTCAGGTCTCCGGGCAGGAAGTCGAATTGCCGCTCGACGCCGTGGCGCTGCAAATACTCGCGCGTGACGGCGAGCATGGCGGGAAAGTCGTGGGCCGTGACGCGAGCTTGGGGGTCGGCTTCGGCTACCGCGATGCCCCAAACGCCGGAGCCGCAGGCCACGTCAATCGCCCGAAGGCCTTTCGACACCTTGCCGACGCCGAGCGCCTCGGCCATGCGCCGGGCGCGCTCGCGGTGCAGGACGTGAAGGGTCTGGACCAGGGTGGGGAAAAACTGCTCCGCGAGCTCCTGGGCTTCCACGCGATGCAGCGGCTGGCCGGAACGAATGACCTCGGTCAGATGCCCCCAGGACTCCCATAAATCGTCCTGTTCCATGAGCAGGCCGAGGTAGTCCGGGGTTCCGCGGATGAGAAAGCGCGCTGTGAGCGGGGTCAGTTCATAGCGTGCGCCGTTTCGGGCGAGCAACTGGCAGGCAACTAGGGCGTTCAAGAGCATCTTGACTCCCCGTTCGCTCGCCTGGGCCGCCACCGCGATCTCCCCGGCAGCCGTCTTCCCGGCTGCAATCAGGGAGAACACGCCGAGTTGCAGGCCCGCCGTGAGGACGCGGGATGGAATGAAGGAAAAGACCATCTGATGCAACAGTTCCGGGTCTGGAGCGGGATGCGTGTCGGGATTGGGGTCGGTCATTTGTAACCCTCGGAAACCGAATGTTCGTCCTCCGCATTATCGTACCCCGCAGGCAGGGCGGCAAGGGCAATGGCTTGGGGGTTCTGGCAGGGCGCTGGATGCGGCGTATGTGCCGTTCCCTGAAAGATACGGGGGCAGAGCAGGCCGGGCTTTCCGTTTGACAGCCTCTTGCTGGTTTTGGTAGGTTTTACTGGGTTCTCTTGCCGTGAACGTGTAACGAATGGAACGATAGTCTCAGGGGGGTGAGCGATGGGCAGGACGATGATGGGGGCCGGTGCTGCGATCCTTGGGCTGGCGATGGCATTCCCGGCGCCGATGGCGGGTCAAGCTGCGCAGGCCATGGGGCCCACCGCTATGGACCTGTACTGCGCGGGCTACTATACGCAGCGCCAGGTAGACACCGGCATGAGCATCCTGGGGGGCGAAGACGGCGGATTCAAGAACGAATTCTCAGACCGTGACATCATCTATCTCACCCGAGGCCAGGGGGCAGCGCCGGGCGCGCAGTTCATGGTGGTGCGGCCGGTCTACGATCCGAGCGCCCGGGAGTCCTATCCGGGCCAGCGGGAAATGCTGCGAGCGCTCGGGAGGGCCTATGCGGAGATCGCCCTCATTCAAGTCCGCATAGCCCATGAGGGAAGCCTGACGGCCGAGATCGTCACCTCCTGCGAGCCGGCGATCGCGGGCGACCTGGTAGTCCCCATGACGCCGCGCTCCGCCCCGGCCTATCGCGTCCCGAAGCTCGTGGACCGCTTTGCGCCTTCGTCGGGAAAACCCACCGGCGTGGTGGTGGCCGCCAAAGAGTTTGCGCAGGTCGCGGGAGAGGGACAGATTGTTTACGTTAACCTCGGCAGAGCGCAGGGAGCACAGGTGGGCAGCTACTTGCGCGTCTTCCGCACGGCTCTGGGCAAAGCCGAGGACCCTTTTGCGCAAGCCACTCGGGATTACCTGACCGAAGGCATGGGGGGACGGCCGGTGGGGCGCAAGCTGACGCGGGCCGAGCTGGCCAGCCTGCCTCGGACCGTGGTGGGCGAAATCATGGTGATCGCCGTCGAGGAAGGCAGCTCCTCCGGCATCATTACCTTCAGCCGGGAAGAGATTGCCCTGGGCGACATGGTGGAGATCGAATAGAATTTAGCGCGGATCTCCCTCTCGAAACACTTCCGCCGTAAACCCTTCGATGGTGGCGCCGCGCCGCCAGGCGTCCGGGGCGAGCCCCGCCTTGCGGCAAGTTTCCTCCAGAAACCGGTCGCGGTCCCAGTGGCGCTCGACGGCTACCTGGGGCAACAGCAGGCCGCGCGCGCGGTCCTGCGAGACCATCAAGCCGTGCGCCCCCACCTGAATTTCTTCGGGCCGGACGGCATGGAAGGGAGACAGCACGGAGATTTCCAGCTCCACCTCCGCCAATTCGGCGGGCTGGATGGGCGGGAAACGGGGATCGCGGAGCCCCGCGGCCTCGGCGGCTTCGATGACGATGCGGTAAAGTGGGAGACGCGGCTGGACGTAACCGATGCAGCCCCGCAGAACGTCTTTCTTGTGGAGGCTGACGAATGCGCCGGCGGGCGATTCCAGAGCGCGGGGGACGGCGGGTACCGGCGGCTTTGCTTCTCCGCGCACGGCGGCTTCCAGGCTCCGCCGCGCCAGACCGAGCAGAAAACGCCGCTCGTCATCGGTGAGTGGGGACATTACGCTGCGGTCCCTCGGCTTCTCTCCCTTCGGCAGCGCTTCCTTCGACTACGCTCCCTTCAACTACGCTCAGGGCAGGCAGGACGGGCGCCCCGCGGAAGCCGAGCAAAGGCCGCCGCAGTTCGCGCTGCGGAGCGGGAACGCCCATCCGAATCCAGAACTGGCGGAAGTACTGCGCTCCGGAGAGCATGGCGAGCGCCACGGCTAGCCACAAAGCCCAATAACCCAGGGCTTCCAGCAAGGCAAATCGCATTCCCAAAATGATCGCGGTGATGGCGGCCACCTGCACGGCCATCTTGGCCTTACCGAGCTCGGAGACCTCGACGGCGATCCCTTTGGCCAGGGCAACGTTCCGCAAACCCGTCACGGCCACTTCGCGGCCCACCAGAATGACGACCATCCAGGCGGGTGCCAGCCCCATCTCCACCATGGCAATCAAGGCGGAACTGACCAGCAGCTTGTCGGCGACCGGATCGAGCCAGGTCCCGAAGGTGGTAATCTGCCGCCGCCGGCGCGCCAGGTAACCGTCGAGCCAGTCGGTCAGCGCTGCGGCCAGAAAAATGGCCACGCCGATGAATTCCTTGTTGGGAAAACGGGTGAGCAGAACGACGATCAGCAGCGGTGTCAGAAAGATTCGGAAGAGGGTCAGGCTGTTGGGAAGATTCATGCGCGTAGCCATAGCCACGGCATGTTCTTTGTGCCGTGGGTTCGTTCCGGCAAAAGCCCACGGCACACAAATCGTACCGCGGCTACCTCGCTTCTCACTATAGCCAAGGGCGTGAGTGGAGTCAAAGAAAAACCCTAACCACAAAGACACGAAGACACCAAGGCTGAAAATTTTCTTTCTTGCTTTTACCTTCGTGCTCTTGGTGTCTTCGTGGTGGCTTACGTTAGGTCAGGGGCCAGGTTGCGCACCGGCTTGCGCTGCGGCCTCGGCGGCGGCCTGTTGCTGCTTGACCTGGAGATCGCCGATGAACAACTGGTTCTGCACGATGAGCTGAGTTACCAAGTCCTGCATGCTGCTCAAGCGTGCCAGACGAAGGGAATCTACTTCCTGTTCCTGTTGCACACCAATTTCTGAGCGGTAACGCTGCAAGACTTCTTGGAGATGCTGCACCAGGGCGATGCCCTCCGGAAGCTTCGCGGGCGAGCCGGCGGCAGCTTCCGTCGCGGGAGCAGCCGGAGTGGCGGGAATCGCCTCAGCGCCGGAGGCTCCTGCAGCGGGAGCAGCGGGCGTTGTCGGGGCGGGAGCAGCCGGCGGCGCGCTCCGGAAATCTTCGTTGGTGAAGACCCGTCGCTGTTGGGCCAAGGCGGGCGGGATGGAGATGAAGGCTACCAGCAACGCCAGCAAAATGAGATTCCGTCGTTGGGGGATCATAACTTACCTCCGCGGTGTGTCAGGTCAGGTTCGGTTTTTTCCCTAGCACCTGACGCCTAGAAGCTGTTGCATAACTTCTTTGAAGCACCGGAAGGGCACGCCTTCAGGCGTGCCGACAGCCAGTCGGATGAATTCGGGCTTTAGCCCCTGAGGTCCGTCTTTTGGCCCTCAGCGGCTGAAGCCGACCTCTCCACTACACCGATTCGGCACGGTTGAAACCGTGCCCTTACAACTGCTTCCAGAAAGGTTATGCAATAACGCCTAACACCTGACACCTGCTTTTGCTAATTCATGGACAAGATCTGCATGGGGAGGAACCCAAGAGGCGGATTCGCCCATGTGCTGTCGTACTGAATCGTGAGAACTCCGCCTAGCGCGTTATACGTAGCCTCTCCTAAGGACAACGGGCAGGTAGTAGTATTGGTGACGAAAATCCCGCCGGTGACGACCCCGCCGCCGCCGCCGACAATCGTAATGGTGCCCCCCAACACAATAATGACTCCGTGGTAATCCGTGGTTCCCGCCAAATCCAAATTGCCTGTAACCAGCACAATGCCCGCGCCGGTGTCGCCCGGAGAGGGGCGCAGGTCGTCGGCCGCTAGGTTGGCATTGCCGTTGATGACGTTGATAACAGCATTATCGCTGTTAAAGGAGCCGGACGTGTTAGGGACGAGTTGGTTGAGAGAGGTCGTGTCCCCGTTGTAAACGAAGTCCGCTCCGTCGGTGATGTACGACCGCAAGAGGTCTACTCCCGCGCAGTTCGCAAAGTAGGGGTTAGTGGTCAAGGGATTTCCATTCGGGAATACCGCCGCATCCGTGGCCGCTGCAACGGAAGCGGAGCCTGCAGCGCTGCAGGTGGCGCCGGCACAGCCATTGTTGGTGACCCCCGCATAGCGTGTATTTCGGTTCAGTCCGGCCGGCGGGCCATCCGTAATTACGAGTTGAGCATTCGCCGCATCCATCGCGGTCGGCACGATCAACGCAGGGGCATCGGGAGGCCCATTACACGGCGCTGGATCGGAGGCATCGCACCCGATTATGTTGAATGGGAAAGCGTCAGCGGGAATATAGGTTCCCGGAAATCCGTCGAGCGTGAGGGGGCCGGGAAGGCCCGGAATCCTGCCCGGGGCCACTACCTCCCGAACGAGCCGCCGGGTCGGCGTGGGAGTGCCGGGTTGAATCGCCAGGGATGTAATGATATAGACCGGATTGATCGGGTCCCCGCAGGTTGCGAAAGCAGCGGCGGGGTTATACACCGAAAGTTGCCGTTGATTCATCCAACAAATCATCTGCGTGTCGTCCAAAGTGCCCGGAGCGCAAAAGTTCGGGTCGGCCGGGTCGCTGGGGTTACACGGCGTAACGAGGTTCCGTTTCAGTTTCCGTTGTGTAGCCAGAGTGATCTTGGTCCACACATACGGCATCTGCGTACCCGGCTGCGTGGTCAGGAAGAAAGTCGCGCCGCCGGGCGGCGGGTTCGGATCTGCGCAGATGTTGGGCACCCCCAGATAGGTGCAGGTTGCGTTGGTAGGATCAATCGCGGCGTTGAGCCGGATATAGTAGGCCCGGGTGAGATCGGGTACGCCTGTGGCAGCGTTGAACAACGGCGGGCAGGTGGCGCCGGAGGAGCACGGAATGGCAACGGAACTCAGGTTATTGGTTTGTGGCAAGGCGTCCGGCCCCAGGCGCCCCCGCGCCTCCTCGGTGCCCGCTCGCGCGGCAAAGTACGCCAGGGTGGACTGGCGGAAGTTGGAATTGATGAGTGATTCCGTCGAGGAGGAGAGCAGCAGGGCGAAGCCCAGGCCTGAAATCACAACCATGGCGAGCAAAGCGACCACCAGAGCCACGCCTTGCTCGGGGGTTTGCGAGGATTTGTTCGGAACGCTTACTTCTATTTTCGTCATAGCGACTTGCTCCTGTGCCCGCCTGCCCTGAGCCGAAATGGAAGGGTCGCGGCTCGGATTCACTTCATCTTCACGGCCCGCACCTGCGCGGGGAGCCGAATCATTCCCGGCACGTTGCCCACGGGTCGGGCAGCCACCACGATGTTATACAGGCCAGCGCCGTTGGAAGTTCCGCCAGCCCCATACCGGTTGCAGGTGATGTGCCAGCGGACGTCGTAGCTCCCCAGGTTGACCTTGGCGGCGCCGGCCACGGCAGTCTGGTTGATGGTGTAGTTGCGGCTGTAGCCCACAGGCTGTGGCAGCGCAAAATTAATGGTCCCGGCTGCGGTCAGCGGGTGCGTGGAGGGAGCGGTGGCGGTGCAGGGTGTCGGCGTGCAGGTACACGCCAGGTTTACCCGCGCCGATAGGCCGGCGTCGTCCGCGGCGTCAATGAAGCAAGGCGCCGGCATGGCTCCACAGGGTTGGCTCAGGATCCAGGGTTGGGCGAGAATCTGTTCCATCTCCCGCATGGCTACAAAGGTGGCGGTGGAGTCGGTGCGCGCGCCATAGTCGGTTCGAGTTGCAGAGGGAATCATCTGGGCCAGACCCAAAACCCCGATGATCAAGACAAAGATCGCGATCATGGATTCCACCAAGCTGAAGCCTCGTTCCCTGCGGTGGAGTGGGTTGATTCTGATTCCAGACTTTTGCATAGCCATCCTCGCTTTAGAAGTCCGGGTTGAGCCGCTGCGCCACGTTGTAGAACTCCACGACCTGAAAATTATCCGTCTGCGGATCGCGGTTCCGCGTCTGCACCTGCAGACGGATCAGAACAACCCGAGTATCTTGAGGCGCCGGAAGAGTTGTCCGCCGCATCTGGGACATATTCGGGCAGGGCGCGCCAGGCCACGGTGCCGCCGGCGGCGGTCCTGGCGGGGGAGCTTGGCAACGGACGAAAATCGGAATGCCGGCCCGGCAGTTCACCACGTCGGTGACAAACGGGACGAAGACCGGGGTAACCGCCATGCCGGTGGCGTTCTTGGGGACCTGGCTGCGCATCAGCGTGGGCGTGGTCAAGGAAGCGTTCACGATCAAGCCCGCGCAGCCGCCCGTGTCGCCTCCCGTGGGCACTTGCAGCTGGTAGTCCACCACGCTCACCACGCCGGAACCGCTCGTGCATTGGTAATCCGCCACGGGAATGGTGAACCCACAGCGGGCCGGGGCGTCTATGTCCGCTTCGAATTGGATGGCGTACTGGCTGAGCGCCAAAAAGCCGCCGCGGATCGCCGTGTACTGTTCGTTGGTGCCCGGCACGATGACGCCGACCGGATAGCTGCTGGGCGGGGGGTAACCGGCCAGGCGGATGTCGCGTGCCATGAGGTCCGTGGCGTCCCGCGCCGTCGCGGTCGAGTCCGCGACGTTGGCGGTCGAAACGTAGCGTTGCTGGGCCTGACTGAGCAATTGCAACACCCCGCCCATAATCACCAGCAAGACCACCGTCACTACCATCATTTCCATCAGCGAGAAACCATGTTGCTTCCCGGCTCGATCTGTTTGGTTCGTTCGTTTCATAAGAATTACTGCCAGGCTCCGCCGATAAAACGCCAACTCCGCGCCCGACCGGCTCCCGTGATGGTGACCGCGGTCGTGTTACCCCAGCCGGTCAAAAAGAAACCATTCACGATAGCGCCTGCGGTGGCGGTCCCGCAGACGGTCGTCTTGCTGCCACGCGGGTTGAAGGCGATGACGTAGGTTGTGCAACTAGTAGGAAGCTCAGTCGGTAGTGGGGAAAAGGGGATCCCATTCCACGTGACTCCGGGAGGAAGCGTCGGGCTCAACGTGACGCCGGCGGGAATTTGCACGCGAGTTTCGGTAAATTCCAACGCGTTGCTGCAGTTCCGGTCCACGCCGAACTGGTTGCCCACAAAGAGAGTGCAGGAAGCGCTGCCCTGGGAAATCCCGGTGAAGCGGGCGACGCCCACCATGCGGCTCACATTATTGGCGGCCGTACTCACCGTGTATCTGCGAACCGCCCCTGTCAGCAACGGGACGGTGACGCCCATCAGAATCAAGCCAATGGAAACGACTATCAGGGCTTCGACGAGGCTGACACCGCGCTGCCGCTTCCGATTGCCGAGGGAAGAACGATCGGAACAGCCTCCCCCCACTGCTGGATTGCTGTTTCCCCAGTTCATAACAGCTTAAGTCTACTACCAGCCCCGCAGAGGGGCAATAGGTTGCAAGTCCCAAATTGTGCACCCCCGGACTAGGACTTTGGTACGGTACGGGCCGGGGCTCCCAGGGGTCCTAACAGCGTCAGAGTTTGTACCCGAACTTCCGCAGCAGCTCTTTGCGGGCGGCGACGTCGGAGGGGGTCTCGACGCCCTGGGGCGGGAAGCCGTCAATCACGCCCAGCACGCCGCGCCCCTGCTCGCTCTGGACGACCACGATCTCGGCCGGGTTGGCGGTGGCGCAGTAGATCGAGCAGACCTCCGCGACCTCGCGGATGCGGGGCAGCAGGTTGATGGGATAGGCGTTGCGGATGAGGACGACGAACACGTGCCCCGCGGCGATGGCTTGGGCGTTGCGGATGGCGGCCTGGCGAAGCTCCGCGTCGTTGCCTTCGGCGCGCACCAGGCAGGGGCCGGAGGCTTCGTTAAAGGCGAGGCCGAACTTCGCGCCGGGAACCGTTCCCACGATCGCCTCGTAGAGGTCCTCGACGGTCTTGACGAAGTGGGACTGCCCGACGATGAGGTTCGACCCCTCGGGCAGTTCCATCCGTACGGCGCTCAGTTCCATGTGTCCTCTTGCAAGGTTGGAAGTGCCCGCACGCCCCCGGGATATGCGGCCACGCCGTCCGGGAACCAGAAGGTCTTTACGAAGAACCTCCATGGGAACGCGGGTGGGTTTCGGCCTGGGGGCGGGAAGCGGCATCGCTGCGATTGAGACGCTGGAAGGTTTGGGCAAGCTCGCCCCTGGTCAGCAGACCCTTTTCCTCGAGGACCACAACCAGCGCGTTCACCATGGTCCGCAGCGTGCGCCGCTCCTGGTCGTCGGTCTCGTTGGGGGACACGGGGAGACTCGGTTCCCCGGCCAGGGGCGCTTGCGGAGAAGGCTCCCAATCATCGGGAGGAAACTGCACGCCCCAGAAGTTTTCGGCATCCTGCAATTCAACGCCAAGGCCGAAGTGGCCGGTTTTGTCTTTCCGCTCGCTCACCCACACTACGTGGCACAGTTGCTCGCGCTCCAAATGAGGGATATAGAGCGTGACCTCGGAATCCAGCGGGAACAATTGCTCCGTCAACAGCAGTCCGCCGTGCTTGTTCACGTATTTGGTGGTGGCTGCGGCCTGAGTTTCACTTCCGTCCGGGTTCTGGCAGCGAACCTCGAGCGGGATCGAAACGGTAATCCGTGAGCTCCGGCGCAAGTCCTGCGGCGATTGAAGTTCCGTCATAGGCTCTCCCTTCAGTTGACTCGCTTATCATACCCCGCCCACTCCCGTTCGCGCAGTTCAAACTTCTTGATCTTGCCGGTCGAAGTCTTGGGCAGCGGCCCGAAGGCGACTTGCTTCGGGCACTTGAAGTGGGCCAGGCGCTGACGGCAGAACTCCAGAATGTCCCGTTCCGCGGCCTGGCGGCCCTGCTTCAGGGTGACAAATGCCTTTGGGACCTCACCCCACTTTTCGTGGGGTACGGCGATCACGGCGGCTTCGAGCACGTCCGGGTGATCGCAGATCGTCTTTTCGACTTCCTGGGTGGAGATGTTTTCGCCACCGCTGACAATGATGTCCTTCTTGCGGTCGCGGATCTCAAGATACCCGGACGGATGGAGGACGGCGAGATCGCCGCTATGGAACCAGCCGCCCCGGAACGCCTCGCGCGTGCCTTGGGGGTCCCGATAGTAGCCCTTCATGACAATGTTGCCGCGCATGACGATTTCGCCGATGGTCTCGCCGTCGGCGGGGATATCCTGCATCTTGCTGTCCACTACGCGGAGACCGGTTCCGGCGAGCACGTGCGGAACGCCTTGCAATGCCTTGATGCGGGCTCGCTTCTGGAGCTCTTGGCCGTCCCACTCCTCGCGCCATTCGCAGAAGGTAAAGGGGCCGTAGGTTTCCGTGAGGCCGTACAGGTGAACGATCTCCATGCCGAACCGCTCCGCGTCCCGAATCAGGGCGGGGGACGGCGGAGAGCCGCCGGTGGCCACGCGCAGCGGGTGGTCGAGACGAAATTCGCGCGCCGCCGGATGGTGCAGCAACGATCCCAGCACTGTCGGCGCGCCACAGAAGTTCGTGACGCGATGCGCCCGAATGGCGTCCAGAATCCTTTCTGGGTCCGGGCGGCGCAGACAGACCTGCGTGGCTCCCATCGCCGTTGCGCCCCACGGGAAGCACCAGCCGTTGGCGTGGAACATCGGAACCACCCAGAGATATGTGCTGCGGCTTTGGATTTCCAGCAGCTCCGCCACACCGAGAGCGTTCAGATAGGCTCCTCGGTGGGTGTAGACGACTCCTTTGGGCTTGCCCGTGGTGCCGCTCGTGTAGTTAATCGAGATCGGATCGTTTTCGTCGTCGAGACGGAACTCCTCGAAATCGTCTTCCCCGGTCGCCACGAAATCCTCGTAGTCCTGACCCCCAACCGGAAAATTGTCCGGCGATTTGTCCCCCGATTCCGTGCCCGCGTCCCGGACAATCACAAATTGCTGTGTGGCGGCAAGCTGCGAGGAAACAGCCGTGATCAGAGAGGTCAGCTCCGAATCCACGACCAGCAGCTTGGCCTCGGCGTGATTCAGGATATAGGCGATTTCGCTCGAGTTCAAGCGCGTGTTGATGGCGACCAGGATCGCCCCGGCCAGCGGCACGGCAAAGTGGGCTTCGAGCAGGGCGGGCATGTTCGGGGCCAGATACGCGACGCGGTCCCCCGGCCCGATTCCCGCGCGGCGCAGGGCGCCCGCGATGCGATGAACCCGGCGGCGAAACTCGGCGTAAGTGTAGCGCCGGCTTTGGTGGATGACGGCCGTCTTGTCGGCAAAGACAACCGCGCTGCGCTCCAGCAAGGCAATCGGCGTCAGTTTGCTCAGGTGGACCGGAAGCGTGCGGTTCAACCGCTCGTCTATGTGCGCGGCGCGGCCGATGGCGGACCCGGGCGCGGATACGACCGGCCCGCTGGAATCCGGCGAGGGAGTCTTCGTAGCCATTGCCTTGCCCGCTCGTCGTCGGCCCAACCACGCCGATCCGCAGCGGCGAGCCATTGTACTCCAAAAGAGCCGCAAAAGAGCTACTCGATGGCGTCGGAATTGGTCCCTTTCAACGGCCCGCCAGCCACAGGATGCGGATGTTTTTCTCCAGAGGGGCGAAGTCGCGGTCGCCTGTCACCAAGGTCGCATTCTGCTCGTGGGCCAGAGCGGCGGCGAAGCCGTCGGCGTAGGGCAAATGGTACCGGACCCGAAAAGACGCCGCGAGCTTGGTCAGCTCGGAATCCGTGTTGACGACGTGGATCGGAAGTCCGGCGATCTGTTGCAAGACCTTTTCCGCCGCAGCGAGACCGTGATTCCTCCATGCGATGTAATAGACTTCTCCCCACTGAATGATGCTGATGAGGATGCGAATCTCGCCTGCGGCCGCTTGTTGGAGCAATTTCTTCACCGGTTCCGCCCCGCTGCGCGCTTCCAAAACGCCGATGAGGGCATTAGCGTCGAGCACGAAGCCTCTTAATCTTGCGCTCTTCACTTTCGAAATCCCGTCTGCGGGCCTCAAGTAGAGCCTCCGTCATGGACGGCCCCCTTTTCAGGGAACCCCAGATGCTGTCAATCAGGGTCGTGACCGGTTGTAAGATAAGCCGGTGATCTTCTTCGACCACGGCGACCCGAGCCCCTTTGCGGAGGCCGAACTTCCGGCGCAGCTTCGCCGGAATCACAAGCTGCCCCTTCGAGGTGACTGTTACAAGTTGCGGTTGCATGCAACCCCTCCTTGCTCATATGCCTGAATAAAAAAGTATGGACTATTCCGAAAAGTAAGTCAATTGATCAACGTCTTACTTTCTCTCACCCGCTCCTTCGTGCCCAAGGAAAACACTTCCGGGTGAAGAATCTCGGTGAGGATTTCGAGTGACTCCGCCAGGGGCAGACCATCTCGGGGCTGCTTGCAATCAGGGAAATTATCCGCATCAAGCCGGTCCGCCTTCCCTGCCCATTTTACCGGACAGGTCCAGGAGGCCGGAACCCGCGGCGGCGTCCCGGGGCCCGGAGAGCGGTCCTACCGTGCAACCGCAAGCTCGGATTGTGAATCAAATAGAATCAGTGCGCTAGGGGATTGCCCTGTTGCCGGAATGCATACCTTTGGGGGCGGGTCGGCGATGTTTTCTTGACCCCGTTTTGTCCGGGGCGCATCATAGTAACCTGCAACCGGAAACGCATGGCATACGAATTGCTCCGACCCAGGCGGACGAAACAAAAATGGAACCTGTGGGTTTGCAAAGAGTTGAAGGATCGGAAAGGGGACGAATATATGAACAGTTTCAGGATGCTCCTGACTTTGGCCCTGCTGTGCGCATGGAACGCAGCGGCCTCCGCCGATGTGCTGATGCTCAAGAACGGACAAGCCATCACGGGAAAGTATGAGGGAGGGAACGAAACCTCCGTGGAATTTTCCGTGGACGGAAGGGTGCGGACCTATCCAGTCTCCGAGGTCACGAGCGTTACCTTCACGGGACCTCCGCCTCGCCCGTCGGCCGCGTCATCGTCTTCCTCGGGACGCAGCAGCGGCCCGTTGTCCGGGTCCGATCGGCCGCCGGTGCTGAGGCGAACGACTCCCGCTCCAGCGAGCACCGGCAGCGCCGCGAGCACCGCTCCGCCTCCGCCGCGACCGGCCAGCTTCACGATTCCCGCTGGCACCGAGATCACTGTGCGGATGATTGACCAAGTGGACTCCGACGTGAATCAGATCGGAGAAACCTTCCAGGCAAGTTTGGATGAGCCGATTGTCGTGAACGGTCAGACGGTTGCGGCCCGAGGCGCTGATGTGACCGCCAAGCTGACGGAAGTGGCCCAGGCCGGACGTGTCTCCGGGCGTTCGGAACTCTCGCTGGTCCTGCTCGATATCACGCTCAACGGCCGGAAGCATGAGATTACGACCTCCGAGGTGGCCGAGGCGGGCGCTTCGCGCGGCCGGCAGACGGCGACGCGCGTGGGCGTCGGCGCCGCCATTGGCGCCACCATAGGCGCAATCGCGGGCGGCGGAAAAGGCGCAGCGCAGGGAGCCGCTGCCGGCGCGGGCGCGGGGACGGCCATTCAGGTTCTGACCAAAGGCGAGAAGGTCCAGATTCCTTCCGAGTCCCGGCTCGTCTTCACGCTCCAGAATTCGCTGACCATTTAGTTTGGCGACGAGACAGGCGCAGAGAGGCAGCAGACCCGCCGAGAAAGTCTTCGGCGGGTTTATTGCGTAAACCGGCTGGGCAAGAAAGCGTCGGCTGCAATCGGCGGCTTGCCGCCGAGCAGCCAGCCGGAGAGAATCTCGGCGGTAATGGGCGCGAGCAAGATGCCATTGCGGAAGTGGCCGAGTGCGACGAAGTAGCCTCCGAGCGCCGTCGGCCCCAGCAGGGGCAGGCCGTCCGACGACGCCGGGCGCAGGCCAGCCCAGAATTCGGTGAGGACGCCTCGTTCGAGCTCCGGGCAGATGCGCTGAGCGATGTTCAACAGGCCCGTGAGCGGACCCGCGCGGGACGTCTTATCGAAACCCGCCTCTTCCATCGTGCTCCCGATCAGGAACCGCCCGCCGGAGCGCGGCACCACGTAGACGTGCTGGCTGCGCGCCACGTGGCGCAGGCGCAGCGAGTCGCTTTTGAGCGCCAGCATTTGCCCTTTCACGGGGCGGATCGGAGCGGGCGGGAGTCCGGGGACGCGAATCGCCCCTGCCCAGGACCCGGCCGCGTTGACCACCTGTCCCGCCGGAATCCGATCGTTTTCGGTGCGCACGCCGCTGGCGCGCCGCCCGTTGCC
>CAYWWM010000005.1:0-16733 GCA_964461735.1 uncultured Solibacteraceae bacterium
CGTGGCGCGGTTCGTCGCCACCGTGTCGAGGCCGTGGCAGATATTGCAGCGGGACAGAATAAGCTGCTTGGCGCCGCCGTCGGGGAGCATGCGCTCGTAATCCGCCTGCAACATGCGGCGACGGGGCGTCGAGGCGGGCTGCTGCTCGCTCAGACTGAGGTCGCGCGTCGCCGCGCGCCCGCTCACGGCCTCGGCCGTTCCCTTGCCCTGGAAGCCGCCGCCGAAACTCTCGACCGAGTACGAGCCGGGGAGAACATTGGGCGTCGTGTAGCGCCCCTGCGCCTGGCTCACAACGATGAAGCTCAGATTCTTCTCGGCATTGCGCACGCGGACAAACGCGCCCGCCACGGGCTGCCCCGCCGAGTCTTTGATCACTCCGGAAATGGTCGTGTTTTGCGCTTCCAACGGCACGTTGCCGAAAGCCAGAATGGCGAGCGCCATTCTCAACATGACCGCCACGCGAATCCTTCTTGCAAGTTCAATTGGCTTGAACACGCTGATTCCCTCCCTTTAGAAAATTCAATTGCCCAACTGTAACCCCCGTTTTCTTTACCCGTCAACGAACCGAAGGGGCGGATGTTCAAAGACCAGTCAGGTCGTGGCCTCAAGGTTGCGACCTCAAGTATGGCAGTACCATTCCGGCCAGAATCTGTTGCGCCGAGAGAACATGGTTCTCATGATAGAACTCACTGACACCATTGATCTTTCCTTGAACAATTTTCCGGCGAACAAGATTGTCGACAGATTGCCAGAAATCCTTGTCAACGAACAGTACAGCAAGCTGTGCCCACAGGACGGCTTCTTGCCTTCTGTCTCTCGCTGAAAGTTGCAAAAGCTCATCAAGGGTACTAATAATTCTTTGGACATGGGGCTTCGCAACTCGTAGTTGATACTCTCTGGAAGCCATGGCCGCAAGGGAACGCGCGGTGTATCTCCCTCCTGCATTTGCGATCGTGTCATCGATCTCGGCTTTGACCCACTGTTCCTCGGCAGGTGACAATGTTGGAATCTGAGCATTCAACTCTGCAAATCCTTGACGCCACTCCCTGGCCCGGCTATCGCGGTAGGCTTTTTCACGAAAGAACTCTGATCCATGTTGGCCGAAAGCTGAAACTGCAATCGTCAGAATGAAGAGCCCTGGCAGTGCGGATTCTTGAACGGCATGCGAACCTCCTTAGCCGCCTAATCGCCTCGCATGGGAAAAACTCACTCCGGGAATTCGCGAATCCGATAGCGGCTCTCTTCTACAATTACCACTCGATTCACAAAGGTCTGCGGGTGTCCCGTTAAGAGGGCCTCTAGCCTTTTGATTACGTGGTCGGCTCTCGTGTTTTGGAGCCGGAAGAGAATCACACCCGCTCGATTCCCCTTCGACAGAGCCACGATTTCACCGAAATCCAAATCGAAAGTGAGAATGATTCGGTCTTCTCGGACCGCCTTCATAAAAATCTCGCCGTTCGGAAGTTTATGGAGACTTTCCTCTCGCAAGTGGCTAGCATCATGCCCTACCTGCCGTAGCCACCCAACAACTCGCAGCGAGATTCCCATATCGGCCAAGAATCGCACAGGGCAGGCTCAGGTCGTACGAATTTCCTCTTGTGTCAGCCAAGCCGCATACTCCACAGCTTGCTGGATGTCTTCTTCCTGTAAATCCGGGTAGCCTTCCAGAATCTCCTGAAAGCTGGCCCCATGAGCGATCTGGCCGACAATTACGGACACCGGAATCCGCATCCCGCGAATGCAGGCTCGGCCTCCCAGGATCAGCGGATCGAAGGTGATTCGATCAAACATTCACGTGCCTCCTGCTGTCAGCAGCACCAATGCGCATTATACCCTCGTTCGCTACTCGTTTTCCCCGAACCGCTTCACGTCCTCGGGGCCTTCCTGCATCACGACCGGGCCTTCGCCCTGAATCTGCTTCCGGATGACCTCGACGATGTCCGGGTTGGCGAGGGTGGTCACGTCGCCGGTGTCCATGGTGTTGGAAATCGCGGCGAGGACGCGGCGCATGATCTTGCCGGAGCGGGTCTTGGGCAGGTCGGGCACGATGTGAATCCCCTTGGGGCGAGCGAATTTTCCGATCATGGTTTCGAGTGCGGTGAGGAGTTCCTTTTCCACGCGCTTGCCGTCGGAGACGCCGGGTTTGAGCGAGACGTAGACGACGGGCATCCGGCCCTTGACCTCATCCACGATGGGAACGACGGCGGCTTCGGCCACCTCCGGGACCGTGAGACAGGCGGACTCCAGCTCTTTCGTCCCGAGACGGTGGCCGGCCACGTTGATGACGTCGTCCACGCGGCCCAGGATGCGATAGTAGCCGTCCTCGGGGATGACGGCGCCGTCGGCGGCGAAGTAGGGCCAGTCGCGCCAGTCTTTGCTGTTCTTGTCTTTGCAATATTTCGAGTAGTACTGGCGCACGAAGCGTTCGCTGTCGCCCCAGATGGTCTGCATGATGCCGGGCCAGGGGTTGCGGATGCAGATGTTGCCCGCCTTGCCGGAACCGCGCGGAATTTCCTGCGCGTTTTCGTCGTAGATGACCGGATAGATGCCGAGAACGGGCGGCCCGGCGCTGCCGGGCTTCATCGGGTCGAGCGCCGGCTTCGTCGAGCACAGGAAACCGCCGGTCTCCGTCTGCCACCAGGTGTCTACGATCACCGCTTCGCGCTTCCCGACGACGTCGTAGTACCAGCGCCAGGATTCCGGCTCGATCGGCTCGCCGACCGTGGTCATGTGCTTGAAGTGGTAGTTGTACTTCCGCGGCTCGTCGGGTCCGGACTTGCGCAGCATGCGGATCGCGGTGGGCGAGGTGTGGAAGATATTGACGTCGAGCTGCTCGGCGATGCGCCAGGCGCGGCCCGAGTCCGGATACGTCGGCACTCCTTCGAAGATCACGCTGGTCGCCGCCAACGCCAGCGGGCCGTAGACGATGTAGGAATGGCCGGTGATCCACCCGATGTCGGCCATGCACCAGTAGACGTCCTCGGGGTGGATGTCCTGGTAATATTTCGCCGTCCCCGTGACGTAGGCGAGGTAGCCGCCCGTGCGGTGCTGGCAGCCCTTGGGCTTGCCGGTGGTCCCGCTGGTGTACATGAGGAAGAGCGGGGCCTCCGCGTCCATCGAAACGGGGGCGACCTTCTGGCGCGCATAATTCTTGAGAACGTCGTCCATGAAATAATCGCGGCCCACGACCATGGGCTTCGTGGACATGTACTGGCCGCGATGGCGGCGCCAGACGAGGACTTTGTCCACCTTCTGGCCTTCTTTCGCCGCGACCTCGACGGCCAAATCCGCGCTCGCTTTGTGGTCAATCGGCTTGCCGCTGCGGTAATAGCCGTCGGAGTAGATCATGACGCGGCTGCCCGAGTCGGCGGCGCGCAGGCCGGCGGCTTCGCCGCTGAACCCGCCGAAAACCACCGAATGCACAATGCCCAACCGCGCGCAAGCCAACATCGTGATCGGCAGCTCCGCGATCATCGGCATGTGAATCGTGACGCGGTCGCCGGTCTTCAATCCGCAGAAGTCGCGCAGAATTGCCGCCACTTCGTTGACGCGCGTGTAAAGCTCCTGATAGGTGACCGCAGTAACCGGCTCGTCTTCCGGCTCCGGAGCGAAGATCAGCGCTGCCTTGTTCTTGTGCTTTGCCAAGTTCCGGTCCACGCAGTTGTAACAGACGTTGAGCTTACCGCCCACGAACCACTTCCAGAATGGCGGGTTACTGGTGTCGAGCGTGGTGTGCCAGTAGCGGTCCCAACTCAACAGGTCGGCGTACTCGCGGAAGCACTCCGGGAAATTCTCTTCCCGGAAGCGCTCCACGGCGCCCGGGTCGGAGAGATTCGCCTGACCGATAAACGCGGGCGAGGGATGCAGGTATTCCTCTTCCCTCCAGTGGACGGCAATCTGCGCCTCGGTGAGCTCCGCTGCGGGTTTCGTCTTTGAAGGGCTTGCCATGATTCCAATCCTCCGTGGTCGAACTTTTAGAAATGCGGTGGCGAGAACTTGTCGTCCGTGTCCAAGCTCCAAACCGGCTAGGGCGTTATTATGGGGCGGGCAAGGCAGTTAGGACAAGAGATTTTGGGGGAAGTTCTGAAGACAAAGGTGTGGCACTTCCATTAAATGGCCGCGGCATCGAAAAAGCCCCGCACATCGGGTGATAAGCTAAGACACGCCGACAGAATTACGAGAGAATTCCTAAGCAACTGTTCTTGTCGCTCAGTATCTTCGAAAAGCTCTGCACTGAACTTTCCGCCGTGGAACAAGTTGTTGCGCACACGCCTTACATAGAGGAGTAGCTGCTCCGCTTCGCTTAGCGATTCATCTGGGCCTACGGTACCCCATGCCAAACGACCGTCCACAACAACTTGCTTCATCGGTGGGTTCAAATGAAAATATTCGCATGCTGTCTTTAATGCGGGATTTGCTTCGGAACTAAAAAGGTCTTTGAGAGAAACCGCGAAGCGATCCCAATCCGGATCAGCTTTCCTATCGTCTCCTGTAAGGAAAGTAGAGTTCTTTCTAGACCACGGGGCCGATGCTGCTCGGTTTTCCTCTTCCCGCCACGCCCCGATCTTGACTTTGGCGGCAGACAGCGTGGCCAACCGTTTTGCGTTCAGGATTCCTCACGCAGCCTTCCGTTGAAACTCTTCAGGTGCCCGTTTCCGTGACTGGTACAATGGCTTCTGTCCGTTAAGCGTCCGGGTGGCGGAACTGGTAGACGCAAGGGACTTAAAAACGGCCCCTGAACCTCGGCGGAACGCACCACGCCAATCAGCTTGTCAATCGCCTGTCGGGATCGCTCCACCAACTCCAACAGCAGTTGCCCCTGCTGCGCCAGGGGCGCCGCCTAGCGCTTTCCGCGTCCGGCTATGGTTCCGATCCAGAATGGGATAGCTTCTCTTCACGGCGGTTCTCCTCTCGTAGATTCCTCAACCCGATTCTACGGAATCGGGCCGAGAACCGCCGCCTAACTTTCAACTACGGCTGGGACACCCTCTGTTCTCCTTAACTTCAGTGCATTCTTTGACTTGTGATTTCTGACTTCCTAACTATATTCAATCCTTGGGTCAAGAAACTTATACGCAATATCCACGACCAAGTTGGCGAGAATGAGCAACGTGGCGTAAAAGACCACGGTGCCGAGCACGGTGGTGTAGTCCCGGCTGAAGGCGCTTTCGACGAAATAGCGGCCGAGGCCGGGGATGGCGAAAATCTTCTCGACGACGATCGAGCCGGTCGTGATGTCCGCCACGGCCGGGCCTAAGAACGAAACCACCGGAAGCATGGCGCCGTTTGCGGCGTGCTTCCAGAGAATCCGGAATTCGCTGACGCCTTTGGCTCGGGCCGTGCGGATGTAGTCCTGCGAGAGCACTTCGAGCATCTCGGCGCGCGTGAGCCGTGCGATGTAGACCGAGTACGGCAGCCCGAGCGTGACGGCGGGCAGAACCATCTGCTCCCACGTGCCCCACAGCGCCGGCGGAAACCAATAGAGCGTCAGAGCAAACACGAAGACCAGCAGCGGCCCCAGCACAAACGTCGGCACGGAGATGCCGACCACGATCACCGACATCGTGAGCCGGTCCGTCACCCCGCCGTGCTTAAAGGCCGCCAGGATGCCCCCGGGAATCCCCACCAGCAGCGCGAAGCTGAGCGCGGCAAGGCCCAGTTGCAGGCTCACGGGGAAGCCATCGGCGATGATCTCGTTGACGGTGCGCTCGGGGTATTTATACGACGGCCCGAGATCGAACTGCGCCAGGTTGCGCAGGTAGCGCCCGTACTGCACCCACACGGGCTGGTCGAGGCCGTACTTGGCTTGCAGATTGGCCTGAATTTCGGGCGGAATCGCGCGCTCGGACATGAACGGCCCGCCGGGCGCCAGGCGCATGATGAAGAACGTCGTGGTGGCGACGAGAAAAATGACAGGGATCGAAACCAGCAGCCGCCGCAGGATAAACTTACTCACGGGCGGCGGCCTCCCCATTCCCGTTGGCCCGCCAGTTGTAATCAATCCAATACTGTTCCACGGAAAGCTCGTCGGTAGGGCTGGGCTGAAACCCTTTCACGTAGGGCTTTACGAGGTAGTTGCTGGCGTAGGTGTAGATGGGCAGAATGGGCAATTCCTTCAGGAACAGTTCTTCGCTCCGGGCCAGGATGCGCAAACGTTCGAGCGGGTCGGCTTCGCGGCGCGCCAACCCCAGGAGCCGGTCATACTCCGGATTTTTCCAGCCGGTGTTGTTATTGCCGCTGGTGCTTTCGAAGAGCTCATTGAAGGTGCTGGGGTCCGGATAGTCCGCAATCCAGCCGCGCCGCAACAGGTCGAACTCCAGGTTATTCATGGACTTCAGATACGAAGCCCACTCTTCGTTGCGCAGCGTGACGCGGATATTCAAATGTGTCACCCACATCTGCTGGATGGCCTGCGCAATCTTGTGGTGCATGTCGAGGGTGTTGAACAGGATCTCCACGGGCGGGAAGCCGGCCCCGTTGGGATAGCCGGCTTCGGCCAACAAGCGCGCCGCTTCTTGGGGATCGAAATCGGGACCCTTGGGATACGGATACTCGGCAAACCCGAGCGGGACCATGTGCGAGGCGGGGACTTGCCCGCCGCGCATCAATTCATCCGTGATGGCCCGCCGGTCCACGGCCAGGGCCAGCGCCCGCCGCACGAGCGGGTTATCGAGCGGAGGCCGCGTGACATTGTAGTTGTAGTAGTAGCTGGCCAGAATCGGAAATGACTTCATGTCCCGGAACTGCGCCCTGAGGTACGGGAGGTACTCCACGGGGAAATAATTCGACGGCAGCATATCCACCATGCCCGCCTTGTACATGTTGGCGGAGGTGTAATTGTTATCCACCGAATAGGCGATGACCCGTTCCAGCCGCACGTTCGCTGCATTCCAGTAGCGGGGATTGCGGGCGAATTCCAGCCGGGCATTCGGGTGATGCTCCACCAGCAGGAAGGGGCCGTTGCCGGCAATGTGCGACACTTCCGTCCAGGCGGTTCCAAATTTCTTCACCACGTGCGCCGGGATGGGGAAAAACGTGTAGTAAGCCGTGAGCTGGAGAAAATACGGCACCGGCTCGACCAGCCGCACTTCGAGCGTGTAGTCGTCCACCGCGCGCACGCCGAGCTGCGCCGGGTCCTTGACCTTGCCTTCGTTGAACTCCTGGCCGTTGAGGATGCGGTAGAGATGCCCGGCGTAGCGCGACCCGGTCTGCGGGTCGAGCACGCGCGTCCAGGAAAAAACGAAATCGTGCGCGGTGAGCGGACGGCCGTCCGACCAGGCTCCGTCCCTGCGGAGGTAGAACGTGTACGTGCGGCGGTCCGGAGAAATCTCCCAGCGCTCCGCGGCGCCCGGCTTCACCGTGAGCGAGGGCGGCTCGGTGTTGGTCAGCCCTTCGAACAGCAAACGCGCCGCGCGCCCGTCGGGCTGGCCCGTCATCATGTTCGGGTCGAGGTATTCCGGCTCGGCCCCGTTGTTGAAGCGGAACGCGTTGCCCGGCGGCGGCTCGGTCGCCCCGAAGTACTCGCCTTGCTCCTGCTGGCATCCTGCGGTCGCCAGCAGGCAGGCCGCTGCGATGGCGCTTCGAAGGTTCGTCCATCGGGCGAGTCGCCGCAGGCGATCCATTCTTGTCCGCTCCTTCACAGTCGCGGCTCTGACGTGCTCCCGCTGCTATTCACTGTACAACGAGAGGCGGCACCTGCCAAGGCCGAAATCGGGGAGTGGGAATAGGGAGTTGGGAATAGGAACCGGTTGCTTGTCCCCACTCCCCACTCCCCTTCTTCATGCTAAGATCACACCGGGAGCAGACCAACCCGGCGGTTTCCCGTCATGGAAGACAAGGTACTGTGCACGAACCGGCAGGCGGCGCATCTGTACTTCCTGCTCGAACGCTACGAGACAGGAATGGCCCTCACCGGGACAGAAGTGAAGTCAGTCCGCAACGGGAAGGCGAATCTGAAGGACGCCTACGCCACGATCCAGAAGGGCGAGGCCTGGCTGCTCAACTGCCACATCAGCCCGTATGAATACGGAAACCGGCAGAACCACGAGCCGCTGCGCAAACGCAAGCTGCTGCTGCATCGCCAGGAGCTGCGCCGCCTGACGGGAAAGGTCGAGGAGCGCGGACTGACGCTGATCCCGACGAAACTGTATCTGGTGAAGGGGCGGATCAAGTGCGAGGTGGCGCTGGCGCGCGGCAAAAAGCTCCACGACAAGCGCGAGACCGAGCGGCGCAAAACGGCTGACCGCGAAGCGCGCCAGGCTATCAAGTACAGAGGGAACAGGGAATAGGAAACAGGGAACAGAAAAAAGCAGTGACGAGTGACCAGTGACGAGCTGGGAGAAACAGGGAAGCAGGGAGCAGGGGTGCGTTAGAGGTTGAATTCGGAATGCTGAATATGCGCAATCCGGAATTGTAGTTCGGCAGTTGTTTCTAGTGACTACTGGCTCCTGACTCCTGACTTCTTCTGAAGGACTGCCATGAAAATCATTATCGTTGGCTACGGGCGCGTGGGGACGCAGGTCCTGCACATGCTGAAGGTGAAAGATCATTCGATCGTCATCGTGGACAAGAACCGCGCCGTGCTGGACCGGACGGTGGCGGAGCCGGGTGTGCGGGTTCTGATCGGCGACGCCGTGGACCCGGACCTGCTGCGGCAGGCGGGCGCCGACAAGGCGGACGTGCTGCTGGCGCTGACCCGCGACGAGAATACCAATTTGATGGTTGCGCAGACGGCCCGCGTCGTGTTCAAAGTCCCGAAGGTGACGGCGCTGGTCTACGATGCGGAACGGGAGCGCAGCTTCCACGCCTGCGGCATCGGAGCCTTGACGCTGACCATCACGGCGGCGCAGTTGCTGGCGGCGCGCATCGAAGGCGCGGGGCCGGCCATGCCGGAACTGCTGCACGAATGGAAAGACGAGCCCCTGCCGGCGGGAAGCGAATACGCTCCGGTCCCGCCGCGGCCCCTGCCCGCCTCGGGGCGCTATTACGTGGTCATCATGGGCGGAGGCAGAGTCGGCTACTATCTGGGGCGGACGCTCCTCGAAGAAGGACACGAGGTCACGCTGCTGGAATCGAACCCCGAGATTTTTGGAATGGTGTCGCGGCAGCTCGACTGCCCGGTCCTGTTCGGCGACGGCACCACCCACTCCATCCAGGAAAAGGCCGGCACGGGCCGCTGCGACGTGTTTGTGGCCGTGACGAATCACGACCAGGACAACCTGATCGGCTGCCAGGTGGCGAAACGCGATTTCGGTGTCGCCAAGACCATTGCCCGCGTGAAGAACCCGAAGAACGAGTCGGTGATGCAGCAACTGGGCGTGGACGTTACCGTAAGCTCCACCGCCATCATCAGCTCGCTCATCGAAAGCGAGGTGCCGACGCACAAGATTCGCACGCTGCTCAGCCTGCGCGCCGGGCAGCTCGAAATCATGGAATACATGCTCGACGGCGGCTCGCCCGCCGTCGGCCGTCAGATCAAAGACTTGACCATGCCGCCCAATTGCAACATCGTCACGATCCTCCGCGACGGCGGCGCCGTCGTCCCGCGCGGCGAAACTGCGTTTCAAAGCCGGGACGTCGTGCTCGCGCTCGCCGACCTCGCCGACGAGCCGCACTTGCGGAAGCTGCTGCTGGGGTGAGGGACTGCGAGCACGACGATGCCTTTTCTTGCTCAGTGGGCGAATCAGCATGCGAATCTGATTCTTGCAGGCGCCGCGATTATTCAGGCGGTCGCCGCTGGACTGATCGCCTATTTGACGTATCGGCTCGCGCAGTCCACCGAGAACTATGCGAAACTGACACGTGGTTTGCTCGATCTTCAAAGATCCCAATTCGACCGAGAGTGGCAGCCGAATCTCCATTCGACTCTGTTCCTTGAAGGATCGGAAGTGAGATTGAGAATCGTGAATCTGTCGCGAAACGCAGTGGTTGTGACCCATCTTTTTGTCAATATCGAGGGCAAGGAAGGAAGAGGACAGGTCGATCTGGACATCCCAATTCCAGGTCTTGTACAGCGCGAGTCAGCCGATCTCTCGGGCAGCATCTGGGAGGCCGTACTGCCCCATGTGGATGAGCATGCATGGTCTGGAGTGTTGAAACTGTCAGTTGGTTTCTTAATGGCCGGAATTCCAAGTCCAAGCAACCCGGTTTTTTATCATGCCTCCATGCATAACGGCCATGTGACGGAGCTGCATGCCAAAAGGTCTCCGATCGTATGGGAGCACGATACCTAAAGCTTCGCTGGACGCGTTGAACGGCGGGAGCTATAATAGAGCAGGACGCGGAGTTGTAGATGAAGCACAAAGGAACATTACATATAGTTTGGAGAAATCGGGGTTCCCGTGACTTGGAGCCTCAGTACGCAGCGGGCTTCCTCGACTACCTTTCCTCCACGGATTCGGTAAAGATGGTGGATTTTCGAGGCGACCCGGCCTTGCTTCAGTTTCTCCGCGAGGGAGTCCAGGTCCGCCAGCAAACACTCGACTCGGTTCTGCCCGGCCTCCGCGAAGCAGGCGCAGTAAGCATCTTCAACGTAATTCTGGATGAGAACGAGTTGCGAAAACTTGGGCTTGCGGATGGGTCGCTCTCCCGCGCGCAGGGTACCCTGTAGGTTATAACAAGACCAACTACCACTCTCCCGAGTTGCACACCCGCAACCTCGCCAACGAGCCGAGCAACAAACCGGTGCAGAGGCCGAAGTTCCGCAGCGAGAGCGAGGAAGCGGACTGGTGGGCCAGCCGGGCGGGCGGGCTTACGTAAAGCAGAAGGCGAAAGGCCCCCGACCCGAAGGTTCGCGCCTAGTTGCTGCGCTGAACAAGAAGAGGAGCGTGCAGATCGCCCTCCGTCTGCCGCAAGCCGATCTCGCACGGGCGCGCAGGGTTGCGGATCGCAAAGGCATTGGTTACCAGACACTCCTGAAAATGCTCGTGCACGAGGGCCTGACGCGCCAAGCCCGGCGGGTTTGAAATCTGGCGCGTCGCCTCATTGCTCGGTTAGCAAAACAAGGGCAACCTGTGTGCCTAACGCCATGCCGATTTTCCTGAGTCTCCTGGTTGTTAGCTTGGCGGCCTTCGGCTGCCGTGGGACCGATCCAGTGGAAGCCGTCATCCAGAACGGGATCATCTACACCGGGAACCCCAGCCAGCCGAGAGCGGAAGCGCTCGCGGTGGAGGGCGGCAGGATTGTTTCGGTCGGGAGCAACGCGGCGGTCCAAGCGATGATCGGCCCGCAGACCCGCGTCATTGATCTCGCGGGCAACACGGCCGTGCCGGGCTTGACCGACAGTCATCGCCACCTCGACGGCGTCGGCAGGCGCGAGCGAATCCTAAACCTGGAAGGAACCGCCAGCCTGGAGGATTTGCTCGAGAAAGTCCGCGTCGCGGTGAGTCAGAAACGGCCCAGCGAATGGATCGTCGGCCGGGGCTGGATCGAATCCCGATGGCCCGTGCCCCGATTCCCGACGCGCGCGGATGTAGACCGCATCGCCCCGGACAATCCGGTGTTTCTGGCGCGCGCTGACGGCCACGGCAGCGTCTCGAACAGCCGGGCCCTCAGCCTGGGGGGCGTCACGCGAAACACGCCGAATCCGTTCGGGGGCGAGATTCTGAAGGACCCTCGGACCGGCGAGCCGAATGGGATGCTGCTCGACAGCGCGCAGAACCTGGTCCGCCGGCATATCCCTGCGCCGAGCGAGGCCGACCTGGTCGAGGACCTGCGCGCCGGAATGGAGAGCACGCTGGCGCAGGGCTGGACGGGCATTCACATCCCGGGCGGAAGTTTCGCCGAAGTCGAGCGGCTGCGCGCGCTCTACCAGAGCGGCGCGGCGAAGCTCCGCATCTATTACGCCATTCGGGGGCCGAGCGACGACGCGCGACGGTTGCTCGACGAAGGCGCACAGATCGGCTTGTTCGGCCATCGCCTGACGGTTCGCAGCATCAAGGTGACGCTCGACGGCGCGCTCGGTTCGCGCGGGGCGGCGCTGCTCGAGCCGTATGCCGACGCCCCCGGCTCGGGGTTCCTGACGCAGCAACCCGACGAGGTGCTGGCTCTCTCGAAAGACGCGCTGCGGCGGGGAATCCAGATGATGGTTCACGCCATTGGAGACCGCGCCAATCGGGAACTGCTGAACATTTATGAGCGGGCGTTCTCGGAAGTGCCTGCTGCGGAGCGCGCCGTCTCGGAATCGCGCTTCCGCAACGAGCACTCGCAGATTCTGCATCCCGACGACCTGCCTCGATTCGCGCGCCTCGGGGTAATCGCCTCGATGCAGCCGTCGCACGCGATTACGGACCTGCACTTCGCGCCGAGCCGCCTCGGAATCGAGCGCCTCGCTGCGAGCTACGCCTGGCGAAGCCTGCTCGCTTCCGGCGCCACGATCGCCGGCGGCAGCGACGCCCCGGTCGAGCGCGGCGATGCGCGCATCGAGTTCTATGCGGCCGTGGCGCGGCGCGACTTGAGCGGATTTCAGGGCGAGGGCTGGCGCCCGCAAGAAAAAGTAACGCGGGAAGAAGCGCTGCGCATGTTCACCACCGGCGCGGCCTACGCGGCCTTCGAAGAAGACAGCAAAGGGACGCTCGAACCGGGAAAACTCGCCGACTTGAGCGTATTCTCGAAAGACATCCTGACCGTCCCCGAGGCGGAAATCCTCGACGCAGAACCCGTGATGACCATTATCGGCGGTGAAGTGGCGTGGCAAAGAACGCAGGGGGGAAATCCGACTCGCTAGACCATCGTTAGGCCATCGCTCTAAACCTGCCAACTCCACGGGGAAGAGCTAACCCGCTTTTTCGGCGCTCATCTCGACTCCCAGCAGCGCGGCTGCGCGCGCCAGCACGGGATCACCCGCTCGAGCGACACTCAGGCCGCTCGGCAGATGCAGACGGCCACGGCCCGTTGGTTCGGGCCATCCCGCACGGCGGAGTTTGCCACAGCGGCGCCGCTGCCGGGAAAACCCCGGCAGACTCGAGGAGGTTGAGCAGAGAAAGAGGGCTACCACCCCCTACCTCTGCACTCCATCCCCTCTCTCCGTTCAGGCTCATCTTGTATGGGAAACAAACCCCATTTTCAGGCTCATTCTTGGATTGGAAAATGCCAGTGTTCGGGAGACCCTCACGTTTTGGCTGTTTGCTGCGCGGGGTGGCCCTTCTCGGCCATTTCGGCCCGGACGCCCTCGATGAAGCCTTGGACCTCCGGGACCTGGTCTCCGGCCATGACCCAGTCGTCGGGATTGGCCACCGGAGCGACCATGCGAAACGCTCCTACCGTCTCGGTATGCGCGGGAATCCGCTTGACTCCCCAGACCAGCAGAAGCAGTCCGAAGGCAAGTCCGGGCAGCGCCGCCAGCCACGTCACAGAAGCCAGCCAAAGGGAAATTACCAGGATGGCTGCCCCAACCAGTGTCACTGGCTTGGCCAGCGGCGAGCGGTGCGTGCGTTGGATCGTGGTCTTCTCGATCGCCTTGACCTCCGAAACCGGCAGCGTCTGCCCGTCGTGAGGGCCGTCCGCCGCGCCCTTGCGCGTGATCACGCCCTCCACCAGCGACCACTTGATGTGGTTCTCGTCCAGGCAGTATTTCGCTTGCCGCTGAGCCATCGCTCTGAAGGTTCCTCTTCCGCAGGTCTGACGGTGCGGACGATTTCATTATAGACCATCCCCCGCTCCGCGCAGCGGCTTGCCACCTAACACCTAGCACCTAACACCTATCACCTAGCTTAGACCGAGGCCGCTGACGATCGAGAGCATGATGGCGGCCGCCATCACGGAGCCGATTTGGCCGCCGGTGTTGGCGCCCATGGCGTGCATGAGCAGATGACTTTTCTTGTTGTATTGGAAGCCCACGACCTGGACCACGCGCGCCGACATCGGGAAGGCGGAAATGCCCGCCGCGCCGATCAGCGGATTGATCTTGCCGCCGCTCAAGAAGCACATGAGCTTGCCGAACAGCACGCCCATGGCCGTGTCGAGCGTGATGGCGATAAAACCGAGGGCGAAAATCCCGAGCGTCCGCACGGTCAGGAACTGGCTCGCTTCCATGGTCGCGCCGATGGTGAGCCCGAGCAGCAAGGTGACGATGTTGGCGATTTCGTTGGCGGACGTGTTGGCAAGCCGCTCGACGACGCCGGATTCCTTCATCAGGTTTCCGAGCATTAGCGCACCCATCAGCGGGACTCCCATCGGCGCAACCAGCGCGGTGAACAGCGTGACCAGAACCGGAAACAGAATCTTGGTATTCCGCGAGACCGACTTGCGGACGCTGTGCATCATGATCTTCTTCTCGTGCTCGGTGGTCAGGAAGCGCATGATCGGCGGCTGGATGATCGGCACCAGCGACATGTAGGAATAGGCCGCCACGGAGACCGATCCCAGCAGGTGCGGCGCGTAGTTCGACGTCACGTAGATCGCCGTCGGGCCGTCGCAGGCCCCGATGATGCCGATGGCGAGCGATTCGAGCTGCGTATAGCCGAGCGCCAGGGCGAGCAGCAGCGTCAGGAAAATCCCGAACTGCCCCGCCGCGCCGAGCAGCAGAATTTTCGGGTTTTCCAGCAGCGGCCCGAAGTCCGTCATGGCGCCGATCCCGATGAAGATCAAAATCGGGAACAGCTCCGTGATGATCCCCATGTTGTAGAGCGTGCGGAGAAAGCCGCCTTCCTGCATCAGTCCCGCCAGCGGGATGTTCACCAGAATCGCGCCAAACCCGATCGGAACGAACAGCAGCGGCTCAATGCCGCGGCCGATCCCCAGGTAGAGCAGCACACAGCCGACCCCGATCATCAGAAGATGCGGCAGTGTGAGCTGGGTGATTCCGCCGCCCAGACTTTGGAGAGCCGCGAGCACGCTTTCCCACAACACGGTCGTTCCCCTCTCCTCCAGACCCTCAGCGAAATCCGGCGATCTCAAGCCTTCGGTTGTGCTTGCTCCCTTTCGATCGGGAAAACTTTCTTCAGCAGGCCGATCAGAACGCTCAATAGCCACAGGCTGGCAAGCGTGCCGCCCATGCCTACAATCGTCATCGTCCAGCCGAAGACCCATTGCTCCGACATCGTCCCAACCCTTCTTCGCTCCAATCGGCCGCAGCAGTGACCGCAAATGGGCGAGTATATACCAATCGCCCGCCATTCGCCTCATCCGTTCTTCGCCTCCAGTTGGTTCCGTGCTCGGTCGGCTTGCAGGCCGGTGCGAATTCTGGTAGAAAGGCTCGATCCGCCGTCCTCCGTTTTTCCCGAAACCAAATGGGCCAAGGGGGACCCTTCAGGAGATCGAATGAGCTGGAAGGACCTGTCCGAACTGGCCCCGTCGCTATCGGAGGCGGAAATCCGGTTTGAAAAAAAGAAGCGGCTGGTCGGGCTGATCCTCGGTCCGGCGCTGTTTGTTCTGGCGCTGCTCTGGCCGCCGCTCCCCGACGTCACCCCGGTCGGCATACGCACCCTGGGGATTTTTCTCTGGGCGATCGTCTGGTGGGTGACGGAGCCGGTTCCGATCCCCGCCACTTCCCTCTTTGCATTGGCGCTGCTGGTGGTCTGCGGAGTTCTTTCCGTGGAGGGAGCGTTCGCCTACTGGGCCAACTGGGTCAACATCTTCTTTATCGGCGCGTTCATGATCGCGCACGCCATGAGCGTTCACGGCCTGCCGCGCCGCCTCGCTTATCGCATGATGGCGTCCCCGCTGCTGGCCGGGAGTCCGTGGCGGCTGCTGGTCGCCTTTGGCCTCGGCACCGCGCTGCTCAGTTCCGTGCTCTCGAACGTGGCCACGACCATCATCTTCCTTTCCATCGCGATGGGCCTGGCCGAGGCGCTCAATTTTCCCCGCGAGAGCCGCTACGGGGAAGCGCTGTTCATTTCCATTGCCTGGGGCGCCGGCATGGGCGGGATGATCACGCCGGTCGGCTGCCCCCCCAACGCCATTGCCATCGGGATGCTGCGCGAGCGGCTCGACTATCGCGTCGGCTTCCTGCCGTGGATCGAGGTGGGCCTGCCGGTGGCCGTGGTGGGGATGGCCTGCATGTTTCTCGTGCTCCGGTACGTCCTCCGGCCGCAGATGCAGGGGTGGAAAGTCTCGACGGGGTTTGCCGAAGAGGCGCTCGCAAAACTCGGCCCCCTGACTCGGGGCGAGAAAATCACCGCGGGGGCGCTGGCCTGCGCCATCTTTCTTTGGATGCTGCCGGACCTCGTGCGATTGACCTTGCCCGGAAACCCCGTCCCCTGGCTCTACGCGCGGTTCGATTGGTCCGTCACCGCGATCCTGGTGGCGACTTCGCTCTTCCTCATCCCGGTGGACTGGCAGAAGCGCCAGTTCGTGCTGACCTGGGGCGAGGCGGTCAAGGGAGTGGACTGGGGGACGCTCAGCCTGATCGCCGCGGCGCTCGCGCTCGGCAACGTGATCGCCGACCGCAACCTCGGCCTCGGGCGGTTCTTCGAGCAGAGCCTTTCGTCGCTCGCCACGCCCGGCAGCTCGCACACTCTCCTGATCGTCGCTTTCGTGGTCTTCACCATCTTTCTGACCAATTTGGCGTCGAATAACGCCGTCGTGAGCATGTCGGCGGCGCTGGCGCTGGCCGTGGCCCCGACCACCGGGATGAACCCGGTTGCCCTTACCGTCACCGTCGCCCTCGCCAGCTCTATGGCGTTCTCGCTGCCCATCTCGACCCCGCCCAACGCCATCGTCTTCGCCAGCGGCCAGGTTCGCAGCGGAGCCATGGCCAAAGGCGGAATCGTCCTCTCGCTGCTTAGCACGCTGCT
>CAYWWM010000006.1:0-16622 GCA_964461735.1 uncultured Solibacteraceae bacterium
CGGGTACGCTACAGGTGTTGCTGGACGGGGTTCCGGCGGAGGTGCAATTTGCCGGGCTGGCGCCAGGCTCTGTCGGACTCTATCAGGTGAGCGCGCGCCTTCCGAACGCAGTCACGGCCGGCACGGTAACGGTGCTGATCCAGGTTGGATCGCGTTCCAGCAACCCGATCCAGGTGGCGGTCCGGCCCTAGGTTCCGAACCGCTTCGATGGGGCGCTCGATCCGGCCGGCGAACTCCGGGATTATGGCTTCACCTGGATCAGGAATCGGATGGGCATGGTGACTTCGCCGAACTTGGTCTGCGACCGCCGGCGAATGATATTCAAGTTCGCTTTCGCGTCCGGGTGAACGTCCGGGGCAGCTGCCACGTCCTCCGGGTAAGACGTGATCAGCCATTCTGTGGACGAGAACTTAAAGACCGCCAGATGCTGGTAGTCCAACTCATAGGTATAGCGGTCCACTTGAAACTCGAGGTCCATCTGCACCCAGCCGGTCCAACCAATGGTCATGTCGGTGTAGGAGGCCAGGTAGTTGATGGCGAACAAATCTACTTCCGCCTGGAATTCCGACTGGCCGTCCGTCAAAGCCGGCAACCCGGACGCCAGGAATGCGGCCGACGTGCGATCGAACCGAAACTTCAGCTTCCGTCCTGTCTGGTAGGTCACCAGGTCCGCGTCCTTGTTGTTCGAGCCGATGAAGCACTGCACGGCGTTGAGGCCGGGGAAATATTTCGTTTGGTGCACATAGGTGTTGGGAGCGGTGGCCGGCAGGCCGTCGCCGAAAACGCCCGTGAGCTCGGAGGCGGTGGTTTGAAACGTCGCTATCAACGGCGTGGCTCTCGCCGCGAAGGCGAGGCGCGCCAGCCCGGCGCAAACTGCGAGACCCAGAACCAATGCGGCAACTCCATGCAAGCGTTTCATTTTCAACACTCCTTCTGCGCCTCCCAAGTGCGGGTGAATATCAGGCGCGTACACTCGAGGGGGAAGAGCAAAGAGTACTGTAATACCAATTTTCCTCGAAAACAATAGGCCAATGGTCTCATCCTGAAAACAGGCCCCCAGTACCACTGCGCGGTCAGCTTCAGCGACGCCTGCGGCGTTCTTCTAACTGCCTCCAAAAGGCCGGGTCTTCTTGCCCCAGCCGCCAGGCCGAAAAGCCGGCCAAGCGGTACTTTCGCATCAGCTTCAACTTTTCCGAGAGGCTTCGGCTGTTCTCCAGCCAAAGCGTGCTGCGGCAGTCCTTGCCCTGGAATTCGACCCACGGAGAACGGTGCACCGGGTGCCAGCGGAAGGAGAGGCGCTGGCGGGCGGCCAGCGACGCCGCATCCGCAAAGCTGCTCTCGGAAACCCGCTGGTTGCACCATTGCCGCCCGTAAAAAGGAAGGCCCATGAAAAGCTTTCGGCGAGGAACAAACAGCAGCGCGTAGCGAATGCTTTGCTCCACCCAATCGTAGCTGGCGATGGGTCCCGGCGCATGCGGCTGGATATGCTCATCGTAGGTCATCAGCGTCAGCAGGTCCACGTGTTTGCCGATCTCCCCCAAATCGTAGGGCGTTGGCAGGATGCGAAATCGGCGGGAGGCTTTGGCCGGCGGATCCTGCCGGACCAGCGAGGATGGCACCGCCACGCTGAAGCGCAGCTTCTGCGCGTGAAAGGCGAGGGCGGCTTCGCGCACAAACTGGCTATAGTTCTCTTTGTCCTCTAGCAATACTTCTTCGAAATCGAGCTGAAACCCCCAGCATCCGCTCTGCTGGCACAGCCGAACGGATTCGGAAATCACCTTTTGCCGAAGCTCCTCCGAGCCCAGAATGGCGTGCGCCACTTCCGGGTTAAATCCCTCATTCATCAGTAACGGCATGAGGCGGAGTCCCTGCCTGGCTGCGAACCCCTGGACTCGTTCTTCGACCGCTCCCGTAACCTGCCCTTCCTTGTTCACCGTAAACACGTCTGGAGCCAAAATCGAGATTTTTCGCTCATTCCTCAGCAAGGACTCCCAACTGCTCTCGTCCGACGTGAAGTACAAGACTCCTTCGGCTCTGGCCGCCAGGCCGCACAACAATAGAATCCCGGTCCCAATCCACAGCCCGTTGGTCCTGTTGTGTAGGCGCATGCGTTATGAAGCCCACAAGGAGAATTCCCTTGCCATCCTGCCACACGAACGGTTCCGTCGCCTCTCCAGAGCGCGAAAGTCCGCGCAAGAAGTTCTGCCGAGAGTTCCGAGAGAACCGAAGGAACCGAGCACGGTCCTTTGCCGTCTATTTTCCCACGGACCTTAGTCTAGAATCGAATTTCCAAGATCGAAAACGCACTATGCGTGCGGTAGGCGCCGGCCCGGGCCAGGCTGGCCAGGCGGAAATAGCCATACCCGAGTGTGAACCGGAACCGCTCGTAGAACGAGAAATCCGTCGAAACCCGCAGGGTGCCATCCGGGCGGTACGGATCGCTGGCGATTTGCTCGCCTCCGAAGGTGCCCGTAATGCCGTAGCCCATCCAGGCATTCAACCGGCCATAGACGTTGCCGAGAGCGGCGTGGCGCTGCAACTGCGACGGCGCAAAATAGCCGCTATTGGTCTCTCTGGTAAAACTGTTGATTCCGTACGTATACCCGCCCTCGACCGTCAGACGCTCGTTCCGCCACAGCGTTTGGGTAGCGGCGAAGTTGGCGGCATTGGAGCGGTTGGTGTCGGAATAGCGCCCGTGCGTGTAGTCCAGGTGCAACAGCAGATCCCGCACCGGACGATAATCTCCTCCGGCCCGGAATTGCACGCGCGAGATGTTCAGGTCCACGGCGGTCGGCAGGTAATTGATGAACTGGCGCGAGGCATCGAAATCAAATCGCAACGTGGACGACGGTAGCAGCGTGAACCCGCCGCTCCCGATGGTGCTGTGCTCGCCGATGGAGCTGAAGTTCGCTCCGATCTCTCCGCGCAGGATCAGCCAGGGCGTCACCTGGGCAGTGGAGCCGAAAACCGCTTCCCGCCCCTGGGAAACCCCGCCGAATGGGATCAAGGATTGGGTCACCGCCCCCCGGACGTAGCTGCGCACGCCCGCGATCGGACTGAAGTAGAGGGTGCTGGTATACGGCAGGATGTGCAGATCATCGGAATCGAACGACGGGTTGAATCCGAAGGTCAGGACCGGCCGGACCTGCCGGAGAATCAGACTGCGCATGAGTTGCACGTCGCGATCATCGGGGGCGCTGGCCTCGGCGACCTGCAACGCGCGCATGGCCAGATCGCCCCGCCCGAGCGCCAGCTGCGTTCCCGCCATGGCGATAAGAATTTCCCGGTCGTCTGGATAGGCGGCGCGCAGCGGGGTAAGGATTTGCTCGGCCTCCTGTGCCCGTCCCGCCCATTGCAACGTCTGGCCTTTGCCGAGCAACACGTCGCGGTCGTCCGGGTAGTAGGTCTGCAAGTCGGAGTAGAGCCGAATGGCCTGATCGAGGTCTCCCTTCCAAGAGGTTACCCGGGCAAATTCCACGCGGGCTTCCCGGTTTCCCGGCTCCTGCTCAATCACCTGGCGGTACGTCTGGAGGGATTCATCGTAATTGCGGCTCCAACTGAGCACGCGCGCCAACCCCAGAGTTGCTTCGGCCTGCATGGGATCGGCCAGGAGCACCTGCTGGTACATGCTCACGGATTCGGCGTATTCCCCCGCCCAGCTCAGCACCCGCGCCATCTCCAGTTTCGTGGCGGGGCTTTGGTCCTGGCGGAGCACGTCCCGGTAAACGGCGAGGGATTCGTCAAACTCCCGGCTCCAGCTCAGGGTTCGGGCGAGCGTCAGCTCCAGTTCGAGGTCTTGGGGGCGCTCGGCCCGCACGCGGCGGTAGAAGGCCGCGGCTTGCGTGAAATCGCTCTTGCGGGCGTGAAGTTCCCCGAGCATCCGGAGCGCTTCGACTTCGCGCGGATTGTTGTTGACGACCTCCTGGTAACTGCGGATCAGGGTATCCACGTCGGGCGGAACGGCGGCGGCGGCGACCTGTTGGGCCGCTGCCTGGGCAGCCTCCTGGCGTTCGGTTTCCCGAAAGCCATCCAGCACCGCCACAATGTCGCGGTCCTGAGGATATCGCTGCTGGATCTCTCCGATCAACTGATAGGCCTCATCCTTACGGCCCGTCCAAAACAAGGCCTGGCTCTTGCCGATCAGGGCCTCGCGCTGGTCCGGCTGCCGGCTGAGGACGGCATCGAACTGGCCCAGCGCGGCAGGATACCGGCCCTGCCACAGGTTGACTTGGGCCAATCCCACTAGGCTTTCGACATTCGCGGGGTCCGCCCCCAACACCTCTTGATAGGCGCGGCTGGCTTCGTCAAAGCGCTGCGACCAGCTCAAGTAGCGAGCCATCTCCACGCGCGCAGCGGGATCGCCGGGCTGGTTCCGGAGATAAGCAGCCAATGAATCCGCCGCTTCGGAATGCTTGCCGGCGCGCACCTGCGCCGCGACGAGATCCCGCAACACCTCGGGATTGTTCGGGTAGTTGGTCCGCAAATCCTGCAAGAGGTTGATGGCCGTATCCATGCCGTCCCCGAGCAGATGCGCCTGGGCCAGGCGGCGCCGGAATTCGAAATTGCCCGGCGCGAGCTGCAGCGCCTGCTGCAGCAGCGACACAGCCGCTGCCGAGTTGCCTTCCCGGAAGGCGTCGTCAATGCGCGTGCGGAGCGTGGCGAGCGGGTCGGGCGGCGGAGGCGGCGGAGCTGCCACGGCTACCGCGGGCGCTGGGGCCGCTGCGGCAGTGGCAGCGACAGCCTCCAGGCGGGCGATCTCGTTTAACGCGGTGCGAACTTCCGTATCCGCCGGGCGCCGCCGGGCAAGCGCCGCGAACAGGGGCTTGGCTTCGGGGAACCGCCCCGCCCAGAGCAGCGCGAAGGCCTTCCCCGATTGCGCGTCAAGACTTCCCGGTTGCTCTTGCAAGATCTCATCGTATCGCCGCACACTTTCCTCGAACGATCCCTGCCAAGCGAGCACCTGCGCGACCCCGAGGCGAGCCGTGAGATTACTTGGATCGGTACTGAGGACCACCATGTACTCGCTGACCGCCTCGATATGCTCCATGCTCCAGCCGAGCAGTCGGGCCAGGGCCAGCCGGGCCGGGACATCTCCTGCCTGCCGCTCCAAGTAGGCGCGGTACCAGGTGATCGCTTCCGGATAGCGCATCGCCGCTTCCGCCAGCGAAGCCAATTCGCGCCAATGCTGTGGGTGTTGGGGATGACTCCGTGCCAAGTCTAGCAGCAGCCGCGTGCCCTCATCGAATCGGTTCAGACGGAGGTAGGCGCGAGCCGCCTCGGCTCGCAGAGTCTCGTTCTCCTCCACCTGCCAGGAGAGAGACCAATAGTGAATGGCCTGGAGGGGGTTCGGTCGGCGCGCGCGGTAGAAACTCCAACCGAGGTTCCGGTTCAGTTGCGGATCATTGGGAGACTGCGGCTGAATCTGTAGATAGGCGTCGCGGGCATCGTCGAACCGTTCTTGCGCGTAAAGACGATCCGCCAATTGACGCAGTTCCGGCAGGGAAAGGCCTGACTGCCGCGTCTGCTGCCCCCAGAGGCTTGAGACGGACAGCCCGATTACCAGAAATAGACCCGTCAAAGTTCGCATCTTCGTTGTGCGCATCGCTAGTATCCTCTCTCCCGTAATTCCAGAAAGCTCTGTCGCAGCAAGGCAGCGCCGGCCTTGGGCCGGCCGGACGGGGTCACCGAATTCCATCCTTGCCAAACATACCTTTTAACATCGGTCAAATTCCCTTGGCCATCAGTCGGGGGAAGAGAATCTGTGGCGGCCAGGGGAAGGGAGGGGAAACTGCCCCAATCCGGGGTCGATGCCGGAGGGACGAATGACAGGGCCAGCAACCCGATTCCCTCGGTGACCTCCGAGCGAATCTGCGCCCCGGGCCTACTCTCAGTATACACCAGTCGTGAGGAAGCATCGGTCACAAACAGAAGCCCCCACGGGATGCGGAAAATCAAGGAATTGCTCGGAAAATCCGCCGACCAGGTAGCTAGGGAATCATATTGTGGATGGTTGGGATCGAGCGGTCCGTAGCGCAGCGGGCTGCGGCTGTAGCGTTGTGCCGGAAATGCCGTGCCATCCCGCCCGTACCGGAGCATGTTGGTTTCCACCATCATTTCTTCAAACGCGGACCACTGCTCCAGGACCGGGCTCCAGGGAGAGCGAATCCCCAAATCCATGCGGTTGCCGGCCGTGCCGGCCGGCCACAGAGCGTACGGATTGTAGCCGGCGTTTACCAGCAGCCGGGTCTGCCCGGCTCCCCCCACGTGCAGCACGAAGTTGACCCCTTCGGAGTAGCGCAGATGGGGCACGAAGCCGGGAAGAACCTGGCTTCCAAAGTGGCCGGGGCGCGTGCTAATCCCGATCAGGTAATTCGCCCGCTGCAATTGAGGGGTTCCGTCGGGGGCCCGAGGAAGCGAACCGACCCGCAGCCGCAGGTACAGAAACTCCTCATCCGAACTCACCGAAAGACTCTGGAGAGTTCGCTGCGCATCAGCCCCATCGCTGACCGCCACGGCGGGAAGGGCCGCGGGCTTCTCATAGAGCGGTCTCACGCTGTCCCATGCCGCCGGGTCCGGGGAAAACAGGCGGCGCTGCCTCGGGTCGTAGGCCCAGAGCCCGAAGTGCTGTTCCGGGTTCAAACGGTTATGCCAGAGCGGACGGCGGTCAGCGGGCACATCGAAATCCACCGTGAGCCAGTTGGGTTTCCACCATTCGTCCTGCCATTCGAAGATGATCCCGCCAGCGGCCCCCGCATCCGAGATGTTCCGTGTCATCCGCGCCAGAATCTCGCCCTGCTGGCGCTCCGTGATGCCACCGTGATTCCATCCATAGGGATGGAAGTGCGAAACTCCGATGCTCGTCGGAACCCCATATTCCGCAATCAGCAGCGGCATATTCGCATAGTGAGCTTTGAGGGCCCGCAAATACCCGAAGTAGCTGTTCGGACCCACATGATCCCGGACGCTTAACAGGGCAGAGTCATTTAGCAAGAAATTCGGATAGAACGGATAAACGTGGTAGGACGCGAAGATTCCGGCCGCCAAACCCGCCTCCGCTCGTAACTTCATATCATCCACGGTGACTTGATCATCGCCCATTCCCAGAGAGGGGGTGGGGAGACCGCTTTCCCCCAATCTCTGCCGTATGCGGGTGACCTGCTCGGCCCCGGCCTCGGTGGGGTGCGAGAGGGGATCGAGTGGGGGCCAATTGACGAGGGCAAGGGGACGCTGCTGGTTATATTTCAGCACTTCGTATAACGCGGCGAAGTCCAGCATCTCGGCGACCCAAACCTCCGTCGCGTTCCCATCGCGAATCGAGACGTACCTGCCGGCATACGACGTCTTGCCGGGATTGGCCTCATTGGTGGCCCACACCTGGGGCGGCTCGAATTCCCGCCCCACCAGCAGGGCCAGGACATACTCGGAAACGTCTACCACGTACAAGCCGCTGGCGTTTCCCCGGCTGGGCGGCAGATCGCCCTGACCGTGGAGCGAGTCAATGACCTGGCTGATCTCCTGCCGCGATTCCGCGACAATCCCGGGGTGAAAGAGATTCGTTTCCGGCGAGTCGGCCAGCCAGATTTCCTGGATCAGGAAGAGGCGCTGGGCGCCGGGTTTTTCGTTGTGCATCCGGAGCGCCCGGTAAAACGCAGGGGGGAGAAGGGTATAGACCCGAACCGTATTGGCTCCGAGGCCGGCCATCTGCTCGAGCCAGGGCAAATAATCCTCGACCAAGACCGGGGCTTCGGAGGCAAAGGTTCCCGGCTTCGCCGGACCCAGGTTGATTCCTCGCACGTAAACGTTCTGCCATCCGTCGCCAACACGCTGCTGCAAATATTGCCCTTCCGCGCGGAAGTTCACCTGCAATTCCTCCGGCCGCTCGACCTCAGGAAACTCCTCGGGGATCTCAGCGTTCAGATTCTCCAGGCCGTACATCTGCTCCAGGTTCTGTCGCGCCAGTTCTCGGTACGCCCTCCCCCCCAGCAACCTGCGGAACTGAGCTGCCGCGTCGCGGTTGCGACCTAACCGGCGGAGCATTGCGGCGGCGGCAAGCTGGAAATCCTCGTTCCCGGGATCGAGGGACAACAGTTGCTCGATGTCGGCGAGCCGGACCTGCCCGCCACCGGTTTCGACTTCCAGATAGGCCAAACCCAGCTTGGCTTCGACCAGTTCGGGGTCGAGCCGGGCGGCACGGCTGAAATTTTCTCGCGCCTGCTCATGTCGGCCGAGCTTCAGTTCATTCCATCCCATCAGGACCAGGATGGCGGTCGAGTTCGGCTCAATTTCATAGGCACGATGGAGTTGCGCCAGGGATTGCTCGTGGTTGTCTGCCCGGTAGAGGGCCAAGGCCCGATCGTAGATGGGGCGGCTCTGCGGCTTCAGCCGGCCCTCGTAGAAGGCAGAGGCGACGAACACGAATAAGATGAACAGCCAGATCCGGTTCGCCTTCATGTTCTCTCCTCCGCGCCGGTGCGCACCGTGTGCCGCACCAGCTCCCAGGATTTCTCGCCGCGGAGGTACTGCACAAAGCCCTGCACGCGATAGAGCACGATCATCTGCCGATAGCCGAAGTTCTCCATCATGGCATACCCCAGCAGCCGCAGCAGGTCTCCCATCCTAGGATACCTCCGGTAGGTGATTTCTTCAAGCATGACTCCGCCGACGGAGAGAAACGTCCCGTAAACGAACGCCAGCAGGACGAACACCAGAAACACGTCGAGCGGCGTCAGTCCCAGCAGAAAGATGAGCGGGATCAGGATGTAGCCGCCGAACTCCACCAGGCAGCCGAACCCTTCGATGAAGGTCTGGAACGGCAGGCTCAGCAAGCCCACCGTCCCGAACTTATAGTTGAACAGCATGGCGTTGTGCTTCATGACGGTCTGCATCAGGCCGAGCTGCCACCGCCGGCGCTGCTTGGCCAGCAGTGCTCGCGTATGCGGGCAGATCGTCCAGCACACCGGGTCGGTCGTGAACGAGGTGCGGTAGGCCCGTTTCTTGGCCCGCATGTGCCGATGAATGTTGGCGACGATGTCAATATCCTCGGTTACCGTGTCGTGCCCGAAGCCGCCCGCCTCGATGGCGGTATCCTTATGAAAGATGCAAAACGCCCCGGAGGCGATGAACGTGGCCTGGATCATGTTCCAGCCGGTCCGTCCAAACAGGAAGCTGCGCAAGTATTCGACAATCTGGAATCGCTCGATAGGACGCTCCGGCAGACGGATTTCCGTGACCAGCCCGTCTTTCACGACGCAGCCGTTCATGATCCGCACGATGCCGGCGCTCAGCACGGTATTGATGGGAGACTGGATCACAGGATACATCAGCCGCAGGAGCGAGTCCTTCTCCAACACACAGTCGGCGTCAATCGTGCAGAAGTACGGGCTGCGCGAGACGTTGATCCCGACGTTCAGCGCGTCCGGCTTTCCTCCGTTCGGCTTGCTGATCACGGTGAGCGCGGGAATGTGCGGGTTGTGGTAGAAGGCGGAGGGCGGGGTGCCCGGGAGCCGCGGCCGCCAGATCAGGTCCATCCGGATCATCTGGAAATGCTCCACCAGTTTGGCCAGCGTCTGGTCCGTGGATCCGTCGTCCACCACGATGATTTCCGTCGAGGGATAGTCCAGGCGCAGGAGCGATTCCACCGTAAGAATAATGGAATTCTCCTCGTTGAATGCCGGGACGATCACGCTCACCGGCGGCGTCACGGGCGACTCCCGCACTTCCTGGAGCCCGGCGTAACCAATCCGCATCTGATACAGCCAGACGTGCACGAAGGACATTACCATCAGCACGGTGTAACTGCCGTTGGCCAGGAAAAAATAGAGCACGATGACGTTGTTGAAGATGTTGGTGACGAAGATGACGAAATCACGCAGGGATTCCATAGGGGACCTATTTTGTGGCAGCCTCCGCGGCTAAAGCCGCCGCCGTAGCCTTTTCCAACGCCGTTTGGAACGCGTAGAGCGCCGAGCCCCGCACCTGGGCGTCCGGATCGGTTTCGGCGCAAATCTCGAATGTCTCCAGACATTCCGGCGAATAGCCGCCGGTCAATTCGCGCAGCAGCAGCAGTTTGATATCGGCGCGAACCGGGCCCCGCAGCATCATCAGGAGCATCGTGGTCTTTCCGATCTGCACCATCTTGCGCACCACCAGCACGGCCTGCGTGACCCGCCCGGCCTCCATGGTGAGGCCTTCCGCTCCCAGCAGGGCGCTGTCCGTGGCCAGCGGGCCCACCCCGGCCGGGATGTTATCCAGCATCGTAAGCAGCAAACCGCTGCGCTGCAACTGTTCGCAGATCTGCTCATTGGTGTAGCGGTCCTGGCTGTTGACGAAGGCTTCCAGAATGAAGTCCGCGCCGACTTCGCCCATCTGGATCAGGGCCTTGGAGGCGGCTTCCCGCACCAGCCAGTTCGAGTCGGTCAGGCGCTGCACCACCTCCGAAGCCAGCGGCAAATACATCTTGTTGGCGGCAGCCCGCGTGGCGTGCATGCGCACGAACCACTCCTCATCTTCGAGCAGCTTGCGGAGTAGCGCCGTCGCGGTGTCGTCGTGAAAGTGGGAAATCACTACGGCGGCCCGCGCCCGCACGTCCGGCGATTCGTCCAGATGGAATTTCTCGGTGAACAGCCGATAGATGTCCGGGCTGAAATCGTTCTTGCTCAGCAGCGCCGTGGCGGAGTGCCGGTCTGCAATTTCCCGCACGATGTCCGTCGCGAAAAAGCGGACCCGGCGATTGGGATGCCGGAGGGCCTCGGCGAACGCTCCGACGTCCTCCAGAGAATATTGGACCAGGGCCGTTTTGATGTTGCGCACCGAATGCGCGCTCCGTCCCTCGATCACGGCAATCAGTGTTTCGACCAGGATCAGGACTGTGGCCGGGTCGGCCAACTGGCCGAGGTACCGGAGGCAGATTTCCTGCACTTCCGCGTGCGGGTCGGTGGCGCCGGCCAGCATGGCCCACATGCCTTCCGGGGTCGGGATCTGCCCCAGTTTGTCCGCCGCCCGGCAGCGCTGGACGAAATTGGCCCGAGCCAGCAGCGGGATGCGCCGAAACAGTTTTGGCCGGAGGTAATCATCTCCCAGGTTCGAGAGCATCGCGCCGATTTTGCCCTTGGGCCGCGGCGCCCGCGCGCGCAGCACGTCCGCCCACTCCTGAATCCAGCCCAGCCTCTGGACGAGGTCTCGCGTTAGCGCCAACTGCCCCGGAATCCGGGCGCGGCGCAGCAGATCCTCTTCCAGCGCGCGCCGCTCCGCGGAGCTCCGCAAAACCCGCAGAGAGCGGACGTTCTCCTCCGGGTCGCCCGGAATCTCGTAGATCGGGTCGAGCAATTCTTTGACTCGGCGCCGCGCTTCATCCAGGCTTTGATAATATCGGCGCCGCGTAACGCGGCGCTGCACGGAAAGCAGCGCCACCCCCCCCACCAAAACGACGACAGAGATAATCAGGTAGACGACTATCGAGATGAGGTCTTCGATCAGCACAACGCAAGGAGTCCTTTGGGCAGGAGCAGGAGCAGGATTTGGAGCCTAGAGCCTTCCTCCGAATTCTCCCGATTCTCCCGGCTAAAAAAATTTTACCTGCCAACCCACTTCACAACGACCCCGAGAGATTCTGAAAGTCGTCCGGTCGTTCTCTCGGTGAGAAAACCGGCCGCGCTTTCCAGAGGGGGAAGCGCGACCCGCCCTTCCGACAAAGTCGCCATTCTAACACCGTGGTGACGGAAGAAGATAGCCCGCTTTTTCAATTGCGCAGGACCGATGCCCGCGTCGCAACAAACCGAGGCGCGTCCGTAGCGATCCAACAGTGTACAATAGTTCGACGCCAGACGGCAGGGGGAGGATTCGGGGATGGAGATCCGGAAGGACCCGATCACACGGAGCTGGGTATTGATCGGGGACAGCGAGTCTCTGGGAGTCGCCGATTCGCCCTGCCCGTATTGTCCGGGCGGGTCGTCGCCCCTCCCGCCTCCGATCCTTTCGATTCCGCTCGACGGGCATGCCCAGATTCGGGTCTTCCCTCATCCCGCGCCTTTGTACCGCATCGAAGGAGAAACCGCCCGCCGCGCGGAGGGTCTCTATGACAAGATGCGGCCCGTCGGCGCCCACGAAGTGATCATCGAGACGCCCGACCACCCCAGCAACCTTTCCGCGCGCCCCGAGTCGGCGATCGCGGCGCTGCTGGAATCCTGGGCCCTGCGCATCGCCGACCTCAAGCAGGACCGCCGGTTCAAGTACATCACCGTATTTCGGAACCGCGGCGAGCTCTCCGGGCAGCAGATTCGCCATCCCCACTCGGAGCTCACGGCCACGACCTTCATCCCCCGCCGCATTCTCTACGAGTTGCGCGCTTCGCAGGAGTATTTTCAACGCAAAGAGCGCTGCGTTTTGTGTGACATTACACGCCAGGAGGAACGGGAGGGGAATCGCGTCATTGACCTCTCCCGCCAGTATCTGGCTCTGTGCCCCTTCGCTTCGCGAGTGCCCTATGAGCTCTGGATTCTGCCTCGCTACCATCACAGCAGTTTCGAATCCGACCTCCTTCGCCACCGCCAGCATTTGGAGCTCGCCGGCATCTTGCGCCGTTCCCTGGCCCGTTTGGAACAGATCACCGACTCCTATCATCTGGTCCTCCACACCTCTCCCAATACGAGCGTGCGCTCCGAACTCACCGGCTACTGGACTACCATCGAAGAGGATTATCACTGGCACATCGAGATTCTTCCGATCACCGAGAAGCGCAGCAAATCCTATAGCATCAAGGAAGTCTATTTCAGCTCGCTCTCGCCCGAGACCGCCGCGGAACGCCTCAAAGATCTTCCCGCGGTTGCTCCGCCGTTCCCGCAGTCCGCCTTCGGATTTGACGGAAGCGGCGGGGGCCCGAAACCGGGACCCGCAGCAGGTAATTCTTCCCAGGGGCCCGCCTGATCTTCCCTGGGTCGCAGCGAAATAAGTTGCCGCCCCGTTGGAAAATTACTTGGCTCGTTCGCAACTATTGAATTTACAACAGGAATTCAATGTACTATAGTATCGCTCCAAGGCCTAAACTCCGGAGCGGCGGATCGCCGGTGTGGCCGAGTACGGGCAAGCAATAACTCGTTTCTCGCTTCCTTCTTGCGGAAAGCATCCTCTCTGCACAGACGGTGGCAGGAACCTGGAGACTAGCGGCTCCCCAGGAGCGCGGATCATGGACTTTTGGAAACGCAAAGAAGAGCCACCACCACCCATTAAGGAAGAACCCCAGCCTATATTTACTCCCGTGAAGGAGGTCACCCCCGTGTCAACCAGCCCGCAGGAGAGGAAAATCGAACCAGCGGCGTACGAAACGTCCCGAAGCGCTACGACCCATATTGGAAAGTCCGTGGTCGTGAAAGGCGAACTTTCCGGCAGCGAAGACCTTTATATAGACGGTCAAGTGGAGGGAACCATCGAGCTGCGCGAGCATAATCTCACCATCGGACCGAACGGCCGTGTGCAGGCCAACGTCGCCGCCAAAGAAGTGGTCCTGCTGGGCACCCTCAAGGGCAACGTGCGCGCTGTGGACCGCGTGGAAATCCGCAAATCCGGCTCCTTGATCGGCGACGTGGTGGCCGCGCGCGTGATGATCGAGGATGGCGCTTCCATCAAGGGCAGCGTGGACATTCAGAAGCCGCCCGAGACGGCGCCCAAGTCGCCTGAGATTCGGAAGCCCGATGTGCATGCGCCGGTGGTGGCCGATAGCCACGCCAAGTATGCGGCCAGTCCGATGGAGGCGAAGAAACTGAACTAGCTCCGCGCAGCGCGGCCAGGATCCCTCGGGATCGGGCTTTGCCAAGCTCCGCGAGCCGGTGGGCGGAGCGGAGACGTGAAAGGAGCAAGAAAGGGGACCATGTCGGCGAGCCGTGAAGCCAGCGCCTCTCTCCTCAGCGGAAATGTCCGGCGTCTCCTCCGGCAGGTTCTGGGACACACGGACTCGCCGGCCGCTGTCGCAGCGACCGCCTCGGCTCCCCTGTTGCGCCGCAGCAACGGCCTCCGCGAGTTCTGGAGCGGCATCGAAGCGACCCCGCGAGAAGGCATTCTCGATCTCGGCTCCGCTTCCCAATCCAATCTCAGCTTCATCACCAGCCACGGCTACAAGCTCTACGCCGAGGACTTGTTCCGAGTGGCGCTCCGCCCGCCCGCTCCCCCAAAGGGCAAGCAGCCGCTTTCCGAAGAAGAGCGTTTCTTCCGCGAGAACCTCAGCTATTCCGAAGGGCAGTTCGCGGGGATTCTCTGCTGGGACCTCCTCGACTTCCTCTCCGAGCCGCTGGTCAAACCCTTCGTCGAGAACCTCTATTATTTCCTGAAGCCGGGCGGCCATCTGCTGGCCTTCTTCCATACCGGCCCTTCCGGCCAGGAAGTTCCCCTCTGCCAATATCGGATTCATGCCTGGGACACGCTGGAAGTGTCCGGGAATGCCGCCGCCAAGCTCCGCCGCAACTTCAATAACCGCGCCATCGAAACCCTGTTTCGGAAATTTTCCTCCCTCAAGTTTTATCTCTCCCGCGACAACCTCCGCGAAGTCATCATCGTGCGGTAAACCCCCTGCGATGCAGCTCGGCCCGAAGCCGTGCGGCCTCTTGCGACGTAAAGCGCAGATTCCCACCCACCATGTCTTGGAAATCCGTCCGGTTCCATTGGGCGCGCATGAGGCCCGCCGGAGGGTGAGCGGCTTGCCGTAGCAGCACGTGCCCGATCTCGTGCGCCATTCCGTGGCCCAGAATTTGACCCTTGGTGGCATTCATGAAAACCATTCGACTCTCTCGGGCTCTCACCTGCTCTTGGGCCATTCGCTTTGCGACAGGATCCAATACGTAAACTTGATCGCGGTCCAGCTCCTGGGGATCGCCGGGTGCAACGCCAAGAACCTGGGTCGGAAATCCAAAGCCCTCTGCCATCGGGAGGCTCAAAATCTGGACGAAGAAGTTGGACCGTCCCAGCCGCGTCTCCGCCTGGCCGTTTTCCGCAGGAGAGGAGGGTGGCGCGTCGAGCAGGGTTGCATCCACGCCTGCCTTGCTGAGAATGCGGGTCACCACATCCTTGGCCTCCCGCAGCGTGGACGGTTCGACCTCCGCCCAGTTATAGACATACACGGTGATCTGAGGAGCCGCTCCTTGCTCTCCTGGCTCGCCCGCCACAACCGTTTGACTCAGGCTCACCCACCCCATCGCTCCCAGCGCCAAATACTGCCCCAAGTGCTGCAAGTGCTGCAAGTGCTGAATGATTGATTTGTTCATGGCTTCCACCTCCTCGCTCGCCGGGTAAAAGCGGGAAGGGAGGCCAAGAAGTGACACGTGGCAGGTAGGGAATTTTTGAGGGAGCCAAAGGCCGGGCAGCGGTGCTATAATCCGGGCAACTTATACGCACCGCTCTTCCAATGGAGGGCTGATGGCGGGCCTGACAACACAGTCAGAAAAGCACTCCCGGACACAAGCGATCACCCAACTGCTGCAAGCCTGGGGGCAGGGGGAGGACGCTGCCTTAGAGCGAATGATCCCTCTCGTTTATAAGGAGTTGCGCAAAATTGCGCATCGCCGTATGGCCGCCGAACGCAAAGGCCACACGCTGCAAACCACCGCCTTGGTCAACGAGGCTTACCTTAAATTGATTGACTTCCGGAGGGTCAACTGGCAGGATCGGGTTCACTTTTTCGCCATCTCCGCGCAAGTGATGCGCCACATTTTGGTGGATTTCGCCCGCTCCCGCGGCTACCAGAAGCGCGGCGGCGGCGCGCACCAAGTAACCCTGGATGAGAATCGGATGGCGCCCATTGCACCCAATCAAGACCTGGTGGCCCTGGACGACGCCCTGCAAGCCTTGGCCGAGGTGGACCCCAGGAAAAGCAAGGTGGTGGAGTTGCGCTTCTTTGGCGGGCTGAGCGTGGAGGAAACTGCCGAGGCGCTCCACGTCACTCCGCGCACCGTCCTGCGCGACTGGCGGCTGGCCAAGTTCTGGCTCCACAGGGAAATGGCCCGAGGAGGGCAGTATGACGCCTGAGCGATGGCGCAAGGTCGAGCAACTCTGCCACGCGGCGCTCGAGCGGGACGTGACGCTGCGGGCGGCGTACCTGCACGAAGCCTGCGCCGGCGACGATGCGCTGCGCCGCGAAGTCGAGTCGCTGCTGGCGCAGGAAGGACAGGTCGGGAGCTTTCTGGAAGCGTCTCCTCTGGCACAAGCCAGGAGTGGGGAATGGGGAAAAGGGAGTAGGGACAGGTCCTCGGAGGCGGCAGTGGAGGCGCAAGCGTCGGAGGAACATTCCCTCGTCGGGCGGCAGCTTGGCGCGTATCTCGTGCGCGCGAAGATCGGCGAAGGCGGCATGGGCGAGGTCTATCGCGCCTTCGACACCAAGCTCCGGCGCGACGTGGCGCTCAAAGTATTGCCGCAGCAATTTGCGCGGGACCCGGAGCGGATGGCGCGCTTCCGCCGCGAGGCGCAACTGCTCGCTTCGCTCAACCACAAGAACATCGCGGCGATTCATGGCTTCGAGGAACTTCCCGAAGCGAACTTTCTGGTGCTCGAGCTGGTCGAAGGCGAGACGTTCGCGGAGAGAATCCGGCGCGGGAATCAGAGCCGGGAGCGTGAGCGACCGGACCCTTGTCCCCTCCCTTACG
>CAYWWM010000007.1:0-820 GCA_964461735.1 uncultured Solibacteraceae bacterium
CAGCCAGGAGGAAACCTTGATAGTGGCGCAGTTCGACTTGCAACGCTTGGAGTTAACTGGGGCTCCCGTCCCGGTCGTCGAGAGCCTCGCGCGCGAACCGTTCCTTCCTGCCCAATTCGTGGTTTCCCGCTCGGCGGGATCGCTGGTGTATATTGCGGGCGGCTTGCAAGCCAATAATCGGACCCTGGTTTGGGTGGATCGAACAGGAGCCGAGCAACCCATTGGCGCGCCTCCCCGTCCCTACTCAATCCAGGGTCTCTCTCCCGATGGTGGGCGGGTTCTCGTATGGCTGGACAACGGCAACCTCTGGATTTACGATCTGAACCGCGGCACGCTGACCCGACTGACCTTTGCGGGGGAAACTCCCATTGCTGTTTGGACCCCGGATGGGAAGCGTGTTGTGTTCGCGTCCAACACGGTTGGGTTTCCGAATCTGTTCTGGAAGCCCGGCGATGGCAGCGGGACGGAGGAACGGCTGACAACGAGTGAGCGCACTCAATACCCGTTATGTTTCTCCCCCGACGGACGGCTATTGGTCTTTACAGAACTTAACCCTGGCGGGGACCTCTGGGTACTCCCGATGGAGGGCGAACGCAGGCCACGTCCTTTCTTACAGACACCCTTTAATGAGGTTGCAGCAGCCTCCTGTTCGCCGGACGGTCGCTGGCTTGCCTATGTCTCCAATGAATCCGGCCGCTATGAGGTTTACGTGCAGCCGTTCCCCAGTCCCGGTAGTAGGTGGCAGATTTCCACGGAAGGAGGCGGGCGCCCGGTTTGGAATCCAAGTGGGCGTGAGCTGTTCTTCCGCAGCGGCAATAAG
>CAYWWM010000007.1:830-16098 GCA_964461735.1 uncultured Solibacteraceae bacterium
AAGATGATGGCGGTGGAGATCACGACCTCCCCCACCTTCAGTGCCGGCAGGCCCAGCCTGCTCTTCGAGGGGCGCTACCAGGCCCGTTACGACGTCGCACCCGACGGTCGGCAGTTCCTGATGGCGAAGCCAATCGAACAACGAGAGGCGACACAAATCAACGTGGTGCTGAACTGGTTTGAGGAACTCAAGCGGCGAGTCCCTGCGGAACGGTGAATGGTGAGTAGTGAGGGGTAAGTGGGAGCCGCGCGCGCCTCTGATTGCGAAAACCGCAACGCAGCGTCACTGCGTTGGCTCGGGCGGGGGCGAGGAGCTTTCGCCGAACAGAGCGGCGCGGGCGGCGCCGTCGAGCGTGTAGACCACGATGGTCTGGACCGGGGACGTAATGATGCGGCGGCCGTCGGAAGCGAATTCCATGCGGAAGCCGCAGTAGATGCCGCGCATCCGGCAGAACGATCCGCCGAGCGTGGCGCCGGCCAGGTGCGCGGGCGTCAGCTCGGGGAAGAACTGGCCTCCGCGCAGCATGACCTCGCCGCTGCGCCCGTCAATGATGGTGATCTCGTAGAGGCTGTTCAGCGTCCAGACGGCGAGCTTCTGCATGTCTTCGAGGCGGTCAATTTGCACGCCGTTCTTCCAGGCGTCGTTCGACCACGTTTCCAGATTCGCGCCCGCCGGGATCAGGTGTCCTTCTTCCATCGTTCGCTCTCCCACTCTCGATTATAGAATAATCGGAAAAAGTTTGGGAGCAAGGAGAATTTTTTTGAAGTGCAGGTCCCTCGTCGCGGAAGCTCCTCGGGATGACAGCCGGTGGGAGTGGGGAGTGGGGAGTGGGGAATCTCGCTTCTTCTTTCCTACTCCCTACTCCCTATCCCGGCAGAGCCGGAACCAAAATGACAGATTCCGAATTCCGGATTCCGAAACGTTGGGCCGTTTCGGAAAGCGCTCCGAAGGCCCGTGAGTATTGGCTAAAACCGATATGCTCAACAATTTCCTGGCGGCGGCAAGAATTCAATCCATCGGTACGATTCCCCGTATTCCCCGCCGGCTGACCCTTCGACTGCGCTCCGGGAAGTGACGAGTGACGAGCAAGAAATCCGAGCCGCGCGCGTCAGCAAGCGGGGGTTTCTTGCATCAGAGCCCCGACCGCCAGGGAGGGCCAGGGAGGGGTGTTTGCCTTTGACACCAAATCGCCAAGCAGCGGATAAGCCTCCACTCCCTTGCGGTCGTGGCTCGGACGGCTTTCTTGCTATCCACTATTCACTGTCCCGTAGGGACGCGTCTTTTCAGTTCCTCGAACCAGTTCAACACGACGTGGTTATCAGAGCCGCGAGGGTAACCGAGCGACCACCCAAGCAGCCACTTTCAAACAATCTCGGTTTCATGGGAGATGGTTCCAATTGCCAGTTTGGGTGGACGCTCCTTGACAGTCGCGGCTCGGATTACCGTCCCGTAGGGACGCGTCTTTTCAATTCCTCGAACCAATTCAGCACCACGTTTTTATCAGAGCCGCAACCGTGAGGGAGCGGACATTTGACGGAAAACACTTGTCCGCTTGCTGACGCGCGCGGCTCGGACTAGCGCGTCGGGACTCTTCGCTTCAGCTCCTCGAACCAGTTCAGCACCACGTGGATTTGGCTCAGCGCCGCTCCCTCCTGCTCCGTGGGTTGGAACATGAGGAAGCGCTGGCCGTCGGGCGAGATGTCGAAGTTGGTCTCCGGCGGGATCGGGTGCGTCGCGTAGTCTCCCTCGAAGAGCACCCGGGGAGTGCCGGCCTGGAAAGTGGGTTGTGTCGTGATGTCCACGGCCATGACCTTCTCGCCCACGCGATAAAAGAGTTCGCGGCCGTCGCGCGCCCAGAGCGGCTCAGCGCCGCCATCGGTTGAAATCTGCCACTTGCCGCCGGGGCCGGGGAACGCCCGGACGTAAACCTCGTACCGGCCGGACTCATCGGAGAGATAGGCCAGCCAGAGGCCATCGGGTGAGATTCGAGGCACTGCTTCATTGAACGGGGTTTGCAGAAAGACGCTTTGTTTGCGCTCCCCGTCGAGCGAGGCTATCCAGATATCGCGGCGCATCGTAGGATGGTCTTCACTATAAAAAGCCAGCTTGCCGTCAGAGGAAACGGAAGAAAGGCTCGGGGTTGGCTGCATACTCTTGGTAATCTGCTCTTCTGCACCCGTGCCATCCGCCGGCTTCCAAAAAAGGTTGCTACCCTCTGACCGGGTGGATCGGAAGACAATCCGCTTTCCGTCTGGGATCCAAAAAGAAGCGTGATCAAATCCCTCGAACGTCAGCCGCGTTAAGGTGCCTCTAGGAAGGTCATAAACCCAAATGTCGTCTTCTCCGCCAGAAATGGTAACGGCCAGTTGCCGGCCATCGGGCGAAAGATGAGGATGCAGATAGGTCCGCGGGGGTGCTCCCAGAGGCTGGACAACTCCGTTTCGATCCACCCAGACCGCTGTCACGTCTGCGAGTACCGCGCCTCCTTGGATGTACGCGAGCGATCCCTGGCCGGAAAAGCTGAACTGTCCAACACCGGTATCTCCGAGGCCTGCCATGACGCCTTCGAGCACGGGGACTGGCGCGCCCATCACCTCCAGCCGCTCGGGATCAAACGGCACGGCCATCATCGTGCCGGCCCGGTAATAGACCAGATGGCCGGTGGGGACATAGCGCCCGTAACTGCCGCCTCGAATCAGGACGCGGTGCTCGGCCGAGTCAAGCCGTTGCGCGGCAATTTGTGCATCATCGGGCGCGCCCCCGGCAAGGATTGTAAACAGAACCGTCTTGCCATCCGGAAGGAACTGGGGCCCTCTGTGGCTCGATTCGCCCTGCTTCAATTTGGTCAACAGCTGACGCGCGCCCCCGGCAGCGGAGACCTGAACGAGACCCCCGGAACTTGTCGGGGCAAACACAATGATGTCATCCGGTCCCCAGGTTCCGCCCCGAGCGGCCACGTAGTCGGCCAGGGTGAGATTTGCCCCGCCGCTCACAGCTACCTTCTTCAAGCTGCCCCCGGCGAAAAATCCGATCCATTGGCCGTCCTGCGAGAAGAAAGGATTGAGAGCGCCTTCGGTTCCTGCGAGGGGCCTAGCTTCCGCGGAATCCATTGCGCGCACGTAGAGCTGCTGGGCGCCGCTACCCCTGCGGGCAACATAGGCCAAATGGGTTCCATCAGGAGAAAGAGCCACCACCGGGAGGCCGGTCTGTGCTAGCCGTTCATTCGCCGGAAGCGGAATGACCACCCGCGATACCGGCTGGGTCGGTACAGGCTTGAGGGTCCAGACCGCTAGCGCGCCAGCGGCCACGCTGACAGCCACCGCCGCAGCCCACGGCAGCAGCCGCCGCCAGAGGGAAGGCTCAGGGGGCGGTGGTAATGCGGGAGAAGGCGCGACCGTCGGGGGCGCGGTGAGGGCTTCGTCCATCTGAATCTGAAGGTCGGCGGCGGAGCTAAAGCGGCGCTTCGCGTCCTTCTCCAAACAACGACGGAGCAGCGTGCGGATGCCGGGCGGCGTGTCGGCGGGCAGGGCGGACCAGTCGGGTTCCTTGTGCAGGACCGCGCCGAGGCCGCAGCTCCGGCCAGGTCGTCCCACGCCGGATCGGTCCAATCTACTTTTCGAGCCATCGTGCCATGCGCCGTTCCGCCTCTTCTTGGGAAATCACCTCGCCCCGGCGTTCAGCGTCCAGCCCTTTCTCGATCTTCTGACGGACATAGATGTGATACTGAATGTCATCCAGCGATGCCGTGTCCGGCAGCTTTTCCAGCAGGTCGCGAACTTCCTCCTTGGCTGACTTCATTTCTCAGACCTCCCGCACCGCGCTTCTTTAAGTCGCATGCGACGATGTTACCACTTATCCTCGCTTCTACTGACTCCTGACTCCTGGCTACTGACTCCTGCTTTCAATGCGACAGGGCATAGATCATGAAGTTGACGCCCGCGCGGTAGGCGTAGCCGGAAAACATTTCGGGGTAGCAGGGCAAATCCATGTACTCCCAGGCGTCGCCCAGGTCGGAGTTGTAGGTGACCACGACCATGAGCCGGCCGGCGTCGTCGTGAATGCCGTAAATCTTCGGCTCGCGATCATCGGGCTCCTGCCAGGTGGGGCCGCCGTAGCAGCCGTTGCCTACGTTCGGAATCTGCATCACGGTGTCGAGGTCGTAGAAAGTGTGGAAGACCGGGTGGGACAGCGGCAGCACTTCGAGCTCGCGGTCGGGGAAGACCTTGCGCATCTGGTCCTCAAAGTTGGCCTTCTGCCAGCCGCCCCAGAAGTCGTCCACGAACAGGTAGCCGCCGCGCAGCAGATACTCGCGCAGACGCGCCGCCTCTTCGTCGCTGAGGAGCATGCCTCCGACCTCGACCATGTAGGCGAAGGGGAATTGGAAGAGGTTCGGGTCGAGGATCGCCATCACGTTGGGGTTCGGGTGCACGCGCACGCCGGTGAGCCGGTGCACGCCGCCCATGAATTTGCAGTCGGCGCCGGGAAAGTCCGTGGCCCAGCCCCAGCCTTGCGGCGGAAAGAAACGCCCGCCGCCGAACTCGGGACAGGGATACTCGAACCCGGGCTTCATCATGGTGCGCCTGCGCCGCCAGCCGTTCTCGGTGTAGACCAGGCGCGTGAAGTAGAACTCGGCAGTGGCGTCGGCCTGCAGGTCGGGGCGCGGCATGAACTCGTCCGGGATCGGCGCGAATAGCCCGCGTTGGAATTGCTGCCCCCGAGCGACAAATGCCACCGCCGCGATCAGTGCCAGCAACAGGAACCCCCCCCGTTTGTGCATCGCTTCCTTCTCGGACTCGCCCGCTCGCCCGATTCTATCCGAGAACGGGAATCGCGGACAAGGTGTAACAGACGGTGAGTAGTGAATGGTGAGTGGTGAGTGGCGAAAGCCAGTCGCCATTCACCGCTCGCTGATCCTGTGTTAGGTTTCAGGTTTCAGGTGTAGGTCTCACCTGCCGGGGACTTCCCCCTGACACCCGACACCCGAAACCTGACACCGGAGACGCTCCCGGCCGCTTGCCATTCCCGAATCAACCCCGCATAATGCGCAGGGAGAGTTTTGCTGCGACTTTCTGGCAGTCGAGAGTTTTTCGCGAAAGAACCCAAGGAACCTAATTTTGCCGAAACGACAGCGGGTGGGGTTTCAAGGCGAGCGAGGAGCGTTTGGCGAGGTCGCCGCGGGCAAGATGGTGTCCGGGGCGGTGGAACTGGCGCCTTTGCCGAATTTTCCGGCGCTGTTCCGGGCGCTGGCCAACCGGAAGATAGATTACGCCACGGTTCCGATTGAAAACACGCTCTTTGGGTCCATCCACGAGAACTATGACCTGCTATTGAAGCATCACTTTCAGATTCTTGCGGAAACCAATGTACGGATTGTCCATAACCTGATATCGCCACCAGGAGTCTCGCTGCGGCGCGTACGCCGCGTCTACTCGCAGCCCCCGGCGCTGGGACAGTGCAGACGCTTTCTCGAGCGTCGCAGGAGTTGGGAGGAGATCCCCTACTACGATACCGCCGGAAGCGTTCGGATGATCCTGGAACAGCGTCTCACCGACGCCGCCGCCATCGCCAGCAAGGCCGCCGCCGACATTTACGGAGGGCGCATCCTGGCTGCGGACATCGGCGATGACCCGGAAAACTATACCCGCTTCTTTTTGCTCGGCAGGGGCGCGCGAGCCAAGTCGCGCCTGGCGGGGACCAAGACTTCCATCGTCTTCGCAGCCAAGAACTTGCCCGGCGCGCTGTTCCGCTGCCTGAGCGTATTCGCACTGCGCGATCTCAACTTGACAAAAATTGAATCCCGCCCCCTGCGCGGACGCCCGTGGGAATACCTGTTCTATCTTGACTTCCAAGGCAATCCCTCGTCCGGGCCTGCCCGTAACGCATTGAAAAACCTATCGGAAACCACCGACTTCCTGCGCGTGTTGGGTTGCTACCCAACCGTTCCCTAGCTGGGGCTCATTTGGCCTCATAAGTGCTGACTTGGTATCGGGCGGGAGACGACCGGTGGAGCAGAAAAGCCACCCCGCCACGGAAACTTCCTGTGAGCGCTTTGCATCCAACAGCAGTGAGGTGGTTAGGCGAGTGCCCCGCAGCCTGCGTTTCCCCCCGGGGGCCTGAGGAGGCCATGGGGAGGAGGAAACATGGGAACTGACATCAGCCGCCTGGTGATGCCTACGGAAGTTCCGGTTCTCCCGGTGCGCGACACGGTGTTGTTTCCGCACGCCGTGCTGCCGCTCACCATCGGCCGGGAGAGTTCCATCCAATTGATCCAGTCGCTGGGCGAAGAAAAGATCGTCGCCGTGGCCGCGCAGCGCGACCCACACACCGATAACCCGCAGCCGGAAGACCTCTATGCGGTCGGCACGCTGGCTCTGATTCACAAGATCATTCGTATGCCGAACGAGAGCCTCTTCATCTTCACGGAGGGATTGGGCCGCATCGGGCTGCGCTCCTACACCCAAACGAGTCCATTTCTGAAGGCGGCGATCGAGCCTCTGCAGGAATCCGCGCCGGAAAAATCTCCCGAGTTGGAAGCCTTGCAGAGCAACGTGATCATCACGTTCCAGCAGATCGTGGCCGCTTCGCCGGGCCTCTCCGACGAGCTGCAGTCCATGGTCGCGACCATCGAGGAGCCGGGCCGGCTTGCCGATTTCGTGGCCAGTTCGCTCGGCTCGTTCACCGGTGTGCAGCGCCAGGAACTGCTCGAAACGCTCGACGTCGGCCGCCGCCTGGACGCGCTCCACCGCCTGCTCGTCAAGGAGCGCCAACTCATGGAGCTGCGCTCGAAAATCGAATCGCAGGTGCAGGACCAGTTGGCGCAAGGGCAGCGCGAGTTTTACCTCCGCGAGCAGATGAAGGCCATCCAGAAAGAACTCGGCGAGGGCGAGGACGGACGCGAAACCGACGACTTGCAGCAGAAGATCGTCGAGGCGAAAATGCCCGAGGAGGCCGAGAAGGCCGCCCGCAAGGAGTTGCAGAGACTTTCCCGCATGTCCCCCGCGGCGGCCGACTACACCGTCACGCGCACCTATCTGGACTGGCTGGTCACGCTGCCCTGGAGCAAGTCGAGCGCAAGCGAGCTGAGCATCGCCAAGGCGCATGAAATCCTCGAAGCCGACCACTACAACCTCGAGAAGGTCAAGGAACGAATTCTCGAATACCTGTCCGTGTTGCAGCTACGGCCGGGACTCAAAGGCCCGATCCTGTGCTTCGTGGGGCCGCCTGGAGTCGGCAAAACTTCGCTGGGGAAGTCCATCGCGCGCTCCCTGGGGCGGAAGTTCGTGCGACTCTCGCTCGGCGGGATGCACGACGAGGCCGAAATCCGCGGCCACCGCCGCACCTACATCGGCGCCCTGCCGGGGCAGATCATCCAGGGCATTCGCCGCGCCGGCGCCAACAACCCCGTCTTCATGCTCGACGAGGTGGACAAGATTGGCCGCGATTTCCGAGGTGATCCCGCCGCCGCCCTGCTGGAAACGCTCGACCCCGAACAGAATTTCCAGTTCCGGGATCACTACCTCGACGTGCCGTTCGACCTCTCGAAGGTGCTGTTTATCACCACCGCCAACGTCCTCGACCCGATCCCGGACGCCCTGCGCGACCGCATGGAAGTGCTGGAGCTGCCCGGCTACACCGAGGAGGAGAAAATCCAGATCGCGCTCCGCCACGTCCTGCCGCGCCAGGCCGAGGAGCACGGCGTCCGCCTGGGCGAGCAGATCGAGTTTCCGGAAGCGGCTCTCCAGGAGATCATCCGGCACTACACGCGGGAAGCCGGCCTCCGCAACCTGGAGCGCAATATTGCTGCCATTTGCCGCAAACAGGCCCGCCGCATCGCTGAAGGACACCCCGAGCGTCTGGTCGTGACCGCGGAGGTCGTCCGGGAATCGCTGGGCGCGCCCAAGATTCTTCCGGAGATGGAAACCGCCGCGCGTACCGAGCGCAGCGGTGTCGCCGTCGGCCTCGCCTGGACTCCCACGGGCGGCGACGTGCTTTTTGTCGAAGCCAATCAGATGCCGGGAAAGCGCGGTTTAATCATGACGGGCCATCTGGGGCAGGTGATGCAGGAATCCATGCAGGCGGCGCTGACCTGGGTGCGCTCGCATCCCGACCGCTGGCGCGTCAGCCCGGACCACTTCGAGAACCATGAGATTCATATGCACGTCCCCGCCGGCGCCATCCCGAAAGACGGGCCATCGGCCGGCGTGACTATGGCCACGGCTCTGGTGTCGCTGCTGACGGGCCGCCGCGTGCGCCCGCACTTGGCCATGACGGGCGAAATCACCCTGAGCGGCCTCGTCCTGCCCGTCGGCGGAATCAAAGAGAAGGTGCTGGCGGCCAAGCGCGCCGGCATCACGGAGGTCGTGCTGCCTCGCCAGAACGCCCCGCACGTCGAGGAGGACCTGAAGCGAGAGCAGCTCGAAGGATTGGCGCTGCACTACGTCAGAACCATGGATGAAGTCATCGCGCTGGCCCTCGAGTCCGGCAGGCCGCAGGAAGCCGCCGCGCCCCCGCCCGAAGATCGGCACGAGGCCGTGGTCCACTAAACGGAACTTGTTTCCGAGCCGCACGCGTGAGCGTGCGGGCCCCTGGGGCAACACCGGATTGCCCGGGGTAGCCTTTTTGGCCCACGGGCTGACGCCCGTGGCTCGGATCGTCAGTACGCGGACAGGCACGCCAGCCCCTCCGGGTTCCGCCAAACGGCCATCGGCTCGCCTTGTCCCTCCACCACATACTGCACTGCGGCAAACACCTGCTCCGGCTTCCAGAGATAGCGGGTGCTCCCGTGGCGAGTCCATCGGCGAGTCTTCTGCCGATCCCGTCGGTTCAACGCGCGACTCGCATACGCTTTTACATCCCCCATCACTCTTTCTGGTCGCTCCGTTGCGGCTACCACCAGGTGCGCGTGCCGCGCGCGGACATGCGCTGCCAACAGCTTCCAATCCCGATACTCACAGACTTCGCGGATGGCCTCCAGGACGCAGCGTGCCTGCGGCAATCGCAATTCGAAAGGAGCACACTGCATCTGCTCCCGATTCCCGAGTACCCTTCGGGGGTTGGGAGGAAGAAAATCGGTTCCCGGAACATTGTGGTCCCGATCCACCGAGCCGGACTCGTCTCCAGCAAGCCGCGTTCCGTAGCAGGTAAACGTGATCAGATAGGCCAACGGCAGAGGTCGGCTGATCTTCGGTAACGGTTGCTCTTGTTTCCCCATCTCCGAGGGCCAATTATACCAGCGCGTGGGCCAGTGCAGCGACCCGCCGGTGCCCACGGGCTGACGCCCGTGGCTCGGAACACGAAATGCCCTCAAAACAGCGGCAGGCCCAAGCAAGCCTTTCCCACGAACTCCTTGAGAACATCGGTGGCGGGCGCCATCACGGCCGCGGCCTGGGCGTCGCGGAAGATGCGTTCCAGCCCCCCGCGCCGGCCAAACGCCCCGCCCCCGCCGAGCGTCATGGCGCGCGCAACGATCGCCGTGCAGGCTTCCGCCGCCCGCGCCTTGCATCCCAGGACATCGAGCATAGCTTCCGGGTCGCCTGAAGTAGCGCGGCGCAGCGTCTCCGCCAGGTAGGCGCGCGCAGCCCGCAGATCGAGCGCCATCTCAGCAGCGAGAAACTGCACGCGCGGAATCGAGCTGAGCGGGGCGTTCCCAACATGGTCGTATTTGCGCGAATTGACGTGCCCGACGGCAGCCTGAAACGCCGCACCCGCGATCCCCAGCGAGACCGAGGCCGCGCCGATCTGAAAATGAGGCAGGACCACTTCGAGCATGCTCTGGAAGCCGCTGCCCTCGGGCCCCAGCCGGTGATCGTCGTCGAGCGGGATCTGATCGAGAGCGACCGGGGCGCTGCAATTTCCCGCCAGCCCTAATCCTTCGAATCGTCCTTCGACGTGGAAGCCGGGCGTTCCGCCGCGCACCAGGTAGAGGTTCACGTCCGTGGGGCCGGAGGCGCGGGCTTTGCGCGTGGAGACTACGTAACTGTCGGCCTCGCCGGCGCTGGTCACAAAGCTCTTGCGCGCGGTCAGCCGCTGGGCGCTGCCGTTCTGGCTCACCTCGCTGACGGGGAAGTAAAAATGGCCTCCCGACCCAGGCTCGCTGAACGCGAGAGTCGAAAGGTGCTTTCCCTTCACGATCTCCGGCAGCACATCATCCTTGAGCTTGGGACCGCCCCGCGCGATTACCGCCGCCGCCCCGCAATAGTGCATCAGGACGACCATGGCGGTCGAGGCGCAGGCCTCGGCCATCGTCGTCAAGACCCGCGACATTTCGGCAAGGCCGCCGCCCGCGCCGCCGTATTCGCGGGGAACGAGCAGCGCCAGCACTCCGGCCTGCCCGAGGGCCTCGATGTTTTCGCGCGGAAAGCGGCGGTTCTGGTCCACTTCGTCCGCCGCGGGAGCCAGCACTTCCCGCGCCAGCGTTTCGTTTTTATTGAGCAACTCCGTTACAGGATCCATACCAAAATCGCCTCACGTTTGAAATTGGATTTGCAATTCGGCAGCACATGAACGGCCTACGAGCACTTTCCGCCCGTTTTCCAGAGCGGCAAGGAGTCTCCATCCTATCAGAAATGCCGGTTGCGCTGCGCCGAAGCGCCGCTGCATCCGGCTTGAATCCGGGCCGTCCATCCGTTAGATTAGCTATGGCAATCCCGAGTGAGTCCACGCGGGCCGGCGAGCCTGCGCAGAGAAGCCTTGCCCTTGTCTACCACCATCTCCGAGCGAGTCCTGCTGTCGGTCTGGCTCTACGGCAGGCTCGATTCGGCCACGGCGGTCTTGACCGCCATGGCCACGCTTGCCATCTTGTTTTCCATTGCGGTCGCCCAGATTTTTCTAGGGGCAGCGCTGCTGACGCTTCTGGTTTCGCGGCGGCCGATCCGCTTCCCGTCCCGCCTCGGCCTTGCCTTGTCGGCCTTCCTGGGATGGAGTCTGCTGTCGCTCGCTTTCTCGCCCGATGTCTGGGCGGGCATCCCTCAGCTGCGCAAGCTCTTCCTCGTTCTGGCGTTCGTCGTCGCGTACAACGCCTACACGGAACCGCGCCAGGTCTCGAGAACCGTCCAGGCCGTGGTCGTGGGAGCCGTCGCCGCCGCTCTCTACGGATTGGCGCAGTTCGTTCAAGCCTACTGGCGCATCACCGGCGAGGGTCTGCCGTTTTATGAAAACTACGTTGTGCACCAGATCACCGGCTTCATGAGTCACTGGCTGACGTTCGGTGGCCAGTTAATGATGGTGTTGCTGCTGGCTGTCGCGGCGGCGCTCTTTGGGAAGCTTTCGTCCCAACTGCGCTGGGCGGCATGGCTCTCGGCGGCGCTGATCGCCCTGGGGCTTTTGGCCGCCTTTACGCGGGGGGTTTGGCTGGGAGCTTTCGCAGGCTTGGTCTACTTACTGGGGCGCTCCAAACCCCGCGCGCTCTGGCTGCTCCCGGTGGCCGCTCTGCTTTTGTATATCCTTTCTCCGTCCTGGTTGCAGCGGCGCACCTCGTCCCTCATCGAAACCGCGGCGGATTCGTCCAACCAGTCGCGGGTGGTGATGTTCTGGACCGGGCTGAACATGATCGCTGCGAACCCTCTGCTGGGGGTCGGACCCGAACGGGTCGAGGCGGAGTTTCTGCGCTACAAGCCCGCTGCGATGCCCTTGCCCGAGGCCTGGTACGGGCACCTGCACAACAACTACTTGCAGCTCGCGGCGGAGCGTGGTATCCCTGCTCTTTTGTTTTGGTTATGGGTATTGTTTGAAGTGTTTCGTGCAAGCCTGATTTTGGCGCGCGGCACATCTCCTGAGGCAAGCACGCTGGGTCAGGCGGGCATCGCCATGACCGTCGGACTCATGGTGGCTGGGCTGTTTGAGTTCAATTTCGGCGATTCGGAAGTCATGATGCTTTATCTGTTGCTGATTGCGGCCGGCTACGCGTGGACGCGGCTGGAGTCGGCGGCGCCGCTCCGCTCACAAGAAAACTCCGCGCCCGGCTTGACCAAGCTCCCGCAGACGCCTTGAGGCGGTGGCTTTCGATTTGGAGAAACCGTGGGCAGTCCCGAAATCCCCCTCCCGTTCGATTTCCCCTCGAACACACTCGCAGGAAAAGTAGCGCTGCTCGCGGGCGGGACGGGAGGCCTCGGTGCGGCTGTGGCGTTTCTGATGGCCCGCGAGGGAGCGAGCCTCGTGCTCGGCTACCGCTCGAATCGCACGCGTGCCGAGGCTTTGCAGAAGGCGCTCGCGCCGCTCGGGGCGCAAATTGAACTGGTGCAAGGCGACCTCGCAACTTCCGGCGTCCCGGAGGAATACATTCGCCGGGCGGCGGCCCTTGGGCCGTTGAGCGCGGTGGCGATTTTCACGGGCGATCCCGTCCGCCCCGCGAGCGGAGAGGCAGAGTCCGCTGCGCAGGAAAGCGAGCGGATGGATACTTCGTGGAAGGCCAATTTCGCCGGACCGTACCATCTGGCGCGGCTGGCGGCTCGGCGGATGGCCGAGCAACGAACGCCGGGCAGCATTGTCTTGGTGAGCACGATGCAGGCCGTGGCGACGTTTGCGCAAAGCGCTGTCTACTCATCCCCCAAAGCCGCGCTGACGCACGCCGCCCGCGTCCTGGCGCACGAGTTCGGCGGCCAGGCCAACGTCTGTGTCAACGTGGTTGCACCCGGCGTCACCACAGCGGGTATGGCGGCGGCAAGCGTCGCGAGCGGCAAGTACGAGCGCTTTCTCCGCGACGGCATCATCCCGCGCTACGGCCGCGCCGAAGACGTGGCGCGCGTCGTGCGCCTGCTGCTCGAACCCGACGGCTACATCACGGGCCAGGTCATCACCGTGGACGGCGGGCTGACACTGAGGCGCTAAAGGCAGTGATGAGTGACAAGTGACGAGTGACGAGCAAGAGAAGTCAGAAGACAGGAGTCAGGAGTCAGAATTAGGAACCCCAGCATTGCAAGTGCGAATTCCCGACCGCAGACTCCTGCTGCTACAATGGGTTTTCTCGTCACTTGTCACTCGTCACTTGTCCCTGAACTATGTCGGAGAAGCTGCGCGAGGAATTCAACCAGTGGGTCCGGGACGGCCGCAGCAGCGCCCTCGAGGCTCATCATCGCTGCTTTGTCGAGGACATGGTATCGCTTATGGGCCTCGGGCTTCGGGACCGCATTTTGGAAGTCGGATGCGGCGAAGGGTGGGCGAGCCGCAGCCTGGCTTCCCTCGTCCCCGAAGGCTTGGTGGTGGGCCTCGACGTCTCCGACAAGATGATCCGGAAGGCGCGCGCCGCCTCAACTAATTTCGAAAACATCCTGTATGTTTGGGCGGACACGGAAGCCATTCCTTGGCAGGAAAAGTTCTTCAGCCGGGCGCTCGCGGTCGAGTCGTTCTACTATGTCGAACGCCCGGAGATCGCGCTGCGCGAAATCTTCCGCGTCCTGGCGCCCGGCGGCTCGCTCTGGATTCTCAATCATCTTTCGCGGGAAAACGAATACACTCTCGAATGGCTGGAACACTTGAAGGTGCCCAGCAACGTTCCCAGCGCCGAGGAGTACGGAAAGCTCTTGGAGTCCTGCGGCTTCGAGGAGTATTCTTTCCGCATGGTCCCGGACCGGACGCCGGATAGCGACGCGGCGTATTATGCCAGGCTCGCCGACCCGGCCGACCGCCGCCGCTTTCGCGAGCTGGGAGGGTTGTTGATGACCGCGCGCAGGCCGGAAGAATAGGGAATGGGGAGTGGGAATGGGGAGTAGGGAGGGGGGAAAGGCAGTGGTTAGTGAATAGTGAGTGTGGTTAGCGGGAAGGCCTACGGCAGTGTGGTACTGGCTCTCTCTACATCGTTGTCGGCACGGTTGAAACCGTGCCCTGACGAAGCACGATCCCGACGGCCAGCGGTTCCTCATGCTCAAGGCGGCAGTTCAGCAGAAAGTCTCCCTCACTCAAATCCACCTCGTGCTGAACTGGTTTGAGGAACTGAAGCGAAGAGTCCCTTCGGGACAGTGAATAGTGGATAGTGAATAGTGGATAGTAAGAAAGTCCGATTTTCGCGGTTTGTTGTCTTTCTACTAACCACTAATCACTATTCACTAACCACTGCTTTTCCCCACTCCCCATTCCCTGTTCTCTTGACAACGCGCACGGCATTGCGGAAAATCAGACTACCAGTGGCCGAGGCGGCGAGCCTGGGCCGGCGGGTTGGGAGGTCGTCTAACGGTAAGACTGCGGACTCTGGATCCGCCTATCGGGGTTCGAATCCCTGCCTCCCAGCCATTTCTCTTCCTTTAACCCAACCAGGACTATAACTCTTCAATTCTCGATGCTGGAAGGATGCGGGATAGGAGGTTCAAAACCACACGGTTTCGGATCACTGCTGTTTGGCCGAGCCTTCATAAATAGCAGCGAGTCCCATCCAAGAACAGAAACAACTCGGGGATGGGGCAATATGCTATCCTCTCTCCGCCAGGATAGCGGCGGTATTATCCTACCCACCGGTCGCAAACCGAAAGGAGTAAACCTATGACAGAACCGCGAGTCACTACAGGCGCGGCTCTTGATGAAACGGCCGTGCGGAAATTCAAGGCTAGCCTGCGCGGCGAGCTAGTCCGCCCAGGCGACGACAGTTACGATGCCACCCGCAAGGTCTACAACGCGATGATTGACAAGCGGCCTGCAATGATCGTGCGTTGCGCCGGCACCGCCGACGTCATCAGCGCCGTCAACTTTGCCCGTACCCAAAACCTGCTGGTCGCGGTGCGCGGCGGCGGACACAGCGTGGCCGGCAAGGCGGTGTGCGATGGCGGAATGCTGATTGACCTCTCGACCATGAAAGGGATGCGCGTGGATCCCGCCAGCCGCACAGCCCGCGCCCAAGCCGGCCTGCGGCTAGGCGAGTTCGACCGCGAAACGCAGGCTTTGGGGCTGGCGACCACCCTCGGGACCGTTTCCAACACCGGTATCGCGGGGCTGACGCTCGGCGGAGGAATTGGCTGGCTCAATGGCAAACATGGGCTGGCCTGCGACAACCTGCTCTCGGTTGACGTTGTGACCGCCGACGGCCGCTTCCTGACGGCCAGCGCCAGCGAGAACGAAGACCTCTTCTGGGGCGTCCGGGGCGGCGGCGGGAACTTCGGCATCGTGACCTCGTTCGAGTACCAGTTGCATACCGTGGGCCCGGTGCTCGGCGGGATGGTGCTCTATGAGCTGAGCAAGGCCAAGGAGGTTCTCCGCTTCTTTGACGAGTTCTCTCACACGTGCCCGGACGAGCTGAGCACGTTGGGTCTGTGCGTTACAACCCCGGATGGCAACCGCGTAATCG
>CAYWWM010000008.1:0-16038 GCA_964461735.1 uncultured Solibacteraceae bacterium
TACCTACGGCGGGTTCCTGATCTCGCTTGGGGCCATGACCGGCATCACCTCCGTGCTGCTCGTCCTGATGCTTTCGCAGCCGCGCGTGCTGCTGGCGATGGCGCGCGACGGGCTGCTCCCGCGCAGTTTCTTCGGCGCCGTGCACGACCGCTACCGGACTCCCTGGAAATCCACCATCCTGACCGGCGTCTTCGTCGGCACCGCCGCGGCGTTGATCCCGCTCCAAATTCTCGCCGAGCTGGTCAACATCGGGACGCTGCTGGCGTTCGTCATTGTGTGCGCCGCCGTGCTGGTGATGCGCAAGACGAACCCGCACGCCGAGCGCCCCTTCCGCGCCCCGCTGTTTCCGTGGGTGCCGATCCTCGGCATCGTGTTCTGCCTGACGCTCATGTTCTCGCTCGGCTGGCACAACTGGCTCCGCCTGTTCGTGTGGCTGATGATCGGCATGGTCATCTATTTCCTCTACGGCCGCCGCCACAGCCTGTTGAGCGACGAGGCGCGGCCCGGGGTCCGCCCGGAAGCGGGGATGCCGTCGCACGGGATTGGGGTCTAGGAAGGAGTCAGAAGCCAGGAGCCAGAAGTCAGAATGAAGGTTGCGCGGCATGCCGATGGCGTAACCGATGCCGTGGCGTTCCAGGAAGCGATAGAGTTTGGGCAAGGGGAACGCGGCATCGGCGCAGACCCGGATGCGGCAGCCCGGAAAGCGGCGCAGCAGACGCAGGAGCAATCGCCGCAGGACCGCGATGCAGCCGTGGGAAGAAGCAACCTGACCGGGCCGCAGATGGGCGGCCAGCAAACAGCCGGTGTGGCGCTCGAAGACCAGCAAGGGATGATAAATCGGCTCGCCGTAGGCGCCGTTGTAGAAGCTGAACTCCTGCTGCCCGTGCGTGGGATCCGCCGTGGAATCCAGGTCGAGCACGATCTCGCCGCGTGCGCGCACCTGCTCGGAACAGAGTTGGACGAACCACTCCAGCAGCAGGCGGTTCCAGCGCACCCAGTCGCGGCGGGAGAAGGCGTTTTCCCAGCGGCTGAGCGTGGGCTGGAAGGCCAGCGACTCGCCCACCGCGCGGTCCGCGACGAGTTGGAAGGTGGGGTCGTGACGCAGACGGTCGGCGTCGTTGGCGTCTTCGTAGCCGGCCACGATTTGATAGAGCCGCTGCCGCAGCAGGCTCGCCAGCGAGTGATTCACCTTCTGCGAGCACCGCGGGTCGGGCAAGGCCCCCACTAAGCTCGCCGTCAGCCGACGGTGGTGATCGAACTGCCGTAGCGCCAGCAACCCGGCATCGGAAGTGACCTGGCCGCCAGAAAAATCGGCGGTCAGACGACGCGGAGAGTAGAACGAAAAGGTGATTTGTGATGCAATACACTCTGTCATTGCCGAGGATGCTCCGCCAGGAGATTCCGGGTCGCGCAAACCCAGTGTTCACACCCCTTGTAGAGCATCCTTTGCTTTTTTACCAGCAGAATCCGGGCACGGTGATGAATAATCCAGGCTAAGAGTTGAACCGCTCTATAATGGCGGATATGCCCACCGACTTGACTCCGGCAACAACCCCCGCGCAGATCGAGGCTGCCCGCCGGCTGATCGTCGAGTACGAGAAGTGGCTGGGCGTGGACCTCTGCTTCCAAGGCTTCGCGGAAGAACTGGCCGGGTTGCCGGGGAAATACGCGCCTCCGCGCGGACGGCTCTTGCTGGCGGTAGAGAGCGGCCAAGAAGCCGGGTGCGTGGCCTTGCGGCCGTTGCAGCCGTTGGAAGAAAGCGTCTGCGAGATGAAGCGCTTGTATGTCCGGCCCGAGTTTCGAGGCCGCCGCATCGGACGCACGCTCGCGGAAGCGATCCTCGAAGCCGCCCGGGAAATTGGCTACGCGCGCATGCGGCTCGACACGCTCGAATCCATGACGCCGGCGATCACGCTCTACCAATCTTTGGGCTTCCAGGAAGTCCCGCCGTACTACGCCAATCCCATCCCGGGCGCAAAATACTTCGAGCTGGACCTGCGCCGGAGTCCGCGGAATGTCGGCCCAGCCGGCATCCAGGTCGAGGCGGCTTCAGGGCCTGTGTGAAAACCTTTGGTTTTGCGTAAGGGCACGGTTTCAACCGTGCCATACCTGCTGCAAAATCGATCGGGCTTTAGCCCCTGAGGGTCGTAGTTGTGAGTTTTCACACAGACTCTTCAGGGAAGCGGCCCTGATTCGGTTCTCGCCTGCTCCAGCAGCCGCCGCACGCCCTCCTGAAACGCTTCGGTCCTGGTGAGCAGGCTCAGGACCAGGAACGCTTCGGATTCGAAGTCGTAGAAAAATCCCGGCTGCGCCAGCACGTGGTGGCGGCCGAGCAGCTCCAGACACCAATCCTCTTCCGTCCGGGTCCGAGGGAGCTCGAGGGTTGCGTACCAGCCGCCCTCCACATCGAGCACGCCGCAGGAAGTGCCTTGCACGGCGGATCGCAGAAATTCGAGATTCCCCCGAACCCGCGCCGCGATCTGCTCTCGAACGCCGATTCCGAACGCCAGCAGGCGCGGCAAAGCTTGCTGCACGGGCGTGCTTACCGAGAGATACGTGTCGGCGATCAGCTCCAGCCGCTCGCGCGCCGCGCGGCGCCACGCTGGCGACCCCGCCAGCACCATCCACCCCACTTTCATCTGCGGCAGGCCCGCGATTTTCGACAAGCCGCTGAGGCAGAACGTCGGAACAGCTTCCTCTCCCACCAGGCTCTCCACCCGCCGGGAGTCCGGCCCGAACACGTAATCCGAAAACACTTCGTCGGAGAGGATGGCAAGCTGCCGGGCGGCGCAGAGCTCGACCAGCCGTTCGTGCTCCTCCTGTTTCAAAAACGAGCCGGTGGGATTGTTCGGATTGACGACGACCACGGCCCGCGTGCGCTCCGTGACGGCTCCGGCGAGGGCATCGAGGTCCATCTCCCAGCGGCCGTGATACCGGAGCGGATAGGGCGCCACGCGCACAGCTTCGAGATCCGCCAGAAACTCGAACAAGGGATAAGAAGGCCGTGGAACGAGCGCCTCGTCGCCCGGATCGGCGAGCAGCTTGAAGAGATACGAATACGCCTCGCTGGTGCTCGCCGTCAGCAGGATGCGCTCCGGCGCGACGGTCTGGCCGCGGGTGGCGTAATAGGCTGCCACCGCTTCCCGCGCCTTCGGCAATCCCGCCGCAGACGGCTCGTAGAGCAGCGAACGGGAATCGGACAGCGCCGGAAGAATTTCCTTCTCCGGGTACGCGAAGCCCGCCCGCGTGGGATTCGATTCGGTCAGGTCCAGAACCGCGGCCCCCGAGCGGCGCTTGGCCTCCAGCAACTCGTTCAGCCGGTTCGGGCGCAGGTCCCAGGGGAGGCGGGTTGAGAACATTCTTGCGCGTTCGAAGAGCTGAGGGAAAGGGTGTTAATGGGAAAAATTATTTCAATAGATACTCTCGGACGAACAACACTGTGGAATAAAGCTGAAAATCCTGGTTCTTCTTCTTAGCAAACCCGTGCCCTTCATCCTTGGCCATCAGATACCAAACAGGCGTGTCATTCTTTTTGACTGCTGCTACAATCTGCTGCGACTCACTGAGAGGGACGCGGGGGTCATTCTGGCCTGCCACAACAAAGAGCGGTTTGGTAATTTGTTGGACATTGTTCATCGGAGCAATCCGCTCCAAAAACGCCCGCATCTCCGGCTTTCGTTCGTCGCCATACTCGGCGCGGCGCAGATCCTGCCTGTAACCGGACGTGTCCCGAAGTAAGGACGCTAAGTTCGATGGCCCTACTACGTCTACTGAGCAGCAGATTCGGTCGCTGTAACGCGTGGCTACAGCCAACGTCATGTGACCGCCGTAGCTTACCCCGGTCACCATAATCCGGTTCGCATCGAGCTCCGGGCGCGTCCGGATCCAATCGAGAAGAGCGCCGATGTCTTTATAGGTGTCCTCGCGCAGGGAACCATTGTCGAGCTGGAGAAACATCTTCCCGTAGCCGGTGGAACCCCGGACGTTCGGGTAGATCAAGGCAACCCCTAATTCATTCAGATAATAATTGTTGGCTCCAAGGAACCCGGGACGGGACTGGCCTTCCGGGCCGCCGTGGATATTGACGATGACGGGACGCTTGCCACGAAACTGCGCGGGCGGCAAGTAAAGGAACCCGGAAATCGAGCGTTCGTCAAAGCTCTTCCAGCGGATCAACTCCGGTTCGGAGAAGCTCTGCGGGTTCAGCCCGCCGGTCTCGCTGAAAGTCCACCGTTCCAGTTTCCCCATTCCGATGTCGAGCGAGTAAACGTCCGAAGTGGAGCGCGCCGAAGCAAACGTGAAGCCGATCTCCCTCCCGTTGTCATGCCAGCGAAGTCGAGAAATCACACTGGCCGGGAGCTTTGGCGCAGCTCTCTCATTGCCTGTGCCTGTATCGAGCAAACGGAGATTACTTACACCGTCTTCATTGGTGACGAACGCGATCGTTGCCCCGTCGGGCGAAAGGTCAAATCCCTCCACATCCCAGTTAATGTGGCTCGTCAAGAAGCGCGGCTGTCGCGTGGCCAAGTCGAGATAGGCGAGCCGTAAGAATTCCCCATCCCGGTCGGTAGTTACATAGATTCCCTTCCCGTCTTTGCTGAATTCGGCGTCTGCATAGGAAACCTTCTCGGTTCCGCCTTTCGGTGTGATCAGCTCCTTTTGTCCGGTCGAGGCGTCAAATAACCAAAGGTAACTCTCATTGATGGAAATGTAATCCATGACAAGAATCTGGCGGTCATCCCGCGACCAATCCAGGACTCGCCAGCCGCCTCCTTCCAACTCTGCCAGACGCCGGTCGGTCGTGGGGTCTGAGGGGGCGATTACATACAAGTCCAGGTCCCTCCCGCTTCTTCGTGTGGAGGTATATGCCATACGGTCGCCGCTATGAGACCACACGCCCAAGGAATTCCTGGATTTCCCGTCTGTCAAACGATGGATAGCACCAGTGCTGAAATCGTAGCGATAGTTCTGAAAGAACTCGTCGCCGCCAATATCCCTGCTGAAGACGAAATGGTCGCCCTTCGTAGGTTGGTAGGAAGCAGTGCCGGCAACATTCTCCTTCAAGAAGGTGAGTTGCGAGCGGTCTCCGCCGGGGAACCTGACCTGGTGGACCTGAAACGTGTCGCCGAAGCGCGTGCGCACCAGCATCTCGCGCTTACTCGGGTGCCAACTCAAAAATTCTGCGCGGCGAAAGTCAGAATAAGCGCCCACGGTCTCTGCCAGCGATGCCGGAATGGGGGGGATGCCTTCGGTCACCAGATTGTCCCCGGGAACTATCGCGGCAGTTTGGGCCAGGAGAGAACACGAGAACAGGAGATATACAATCATCCCGTACAACAATCTTTCCATAGGACTCACCCTTCCTTTCGTGCCCGCAGCGGAATGGGAACTACGGAGGATAAAGGCAGCCGTAGATTACATGACTTTCAGCGGCAAATCAATTGTGAATAGGCAAACCTACCGTCTTTCTGAGCACGGCGTGGATCACAGCCAATTCTGCAAGAATGAGCAAATATGATATCCGGCGACGAACCGAAACGGCGCCTGCCCCAGCGTGTAATGTCCGCAGGGCAGAACCAGTTCTTCCAAATGCGCGCCGCGTCGCCGGAACTCCTCGACCATGGGCTGCGAGTGCTCGGGCAGGAACGTCGTGTCGTAGGTCGTCGAAATGAACAGGGATTTCTTCGCCTGCTCGATGTAACGCTCGGTGTAACTCTGCGGCGTAATCGGTCTCCATGCCTCCTGAAGCTGTGGCAGCTCAATCTGTCCGTTCATCCCCTGGCGGATGTGCCGCGTGCTGAGCCCGTTCCAGACGACGTCGGCGAAGTAGTACGAATACAGCGTAAAGACGTTTGCCCGCAGGCGCGCGTCGTGTGCGCTGGCGAGAAACGCGTAGCAGGAGCCGAGGCTCGTCCCCACAATGCCGAATCGGCGGTAGCCCCGGCGTTCGAGCCAGTCGAGGCAGGAGCGCGTGTCAATCACGGCCTGCCGCGCGGCGTCTACCGTGCGCCCGACATTTGCCGACACGGCGTAATCGGCCCGCTCGAGCTCCGGCGGCATGCGCTCGTCATGATACGGCAGGCTCAGCCGCAGCGTCGAGACGCCGATTAGGCGAAGCAGGCGGCACAGGCCGACGTGCTGGGGAAGCTTCGAGTTCCACTGCGGCAGCACGATGACGGCTTTGGCCGTTGTTCCCGGCGCCGGGAACCACAGCGCCGAGACGGTGTTGTTTTCCGCGCTGGGAGTCCGCACGGCGGACGTGAACCGCAGCGCGCCGCCCGAGAGCCGGAAATCGGAAGGCGTGCGGTAATCGTAGAACCGCTCGCTGGCGCGCACGGCCTCCTGCGCCGCGCGGCGCAGATGTTCCCCCGGATCGCCGTTCGCGCTTCCCTCTGGCGCGGCCGGGACTGGCCAGTTCCGGCTCCACTCGGCGCCCCAGTCGAACCCGCGCACCACGCGGTTCGTATCGCGCGACGCGAGGCGCAACTCCCAGGCGGCGATGCGGTCTTGGTAGCGCCGGCTCAGAGCTCCCGTGGCGCGCTCCAGTAATCGGAAATCAGGCAATGCTGTACCGGCCTCCTGTCCTATTGAGGTCTACATAATATAGTGACAGCCGAAGGAGTTTCGTCAGAGCACGACTTCACCTGGATTATTCATGAACCTCAGAGACCACGGCATCTACTGCATTCGCCCCGATGGGGCCACAGAGGAAAGCCGGGGGCAACGCCCGGGCAACGCCCCCGGTACAGGGCGTCATCGCAAACCCTCAGGGGCTGAAGCCCGTCTGCTCTCGGCTCTTCTTCGGCATGGCTGAAGCCATGCCCTGACGTCTACCTGCCGCGCTTTATTATGCGACGCTCCCTAAGGGTGAGCGAGCGTTTGCAGATAGCGCACTGCGCCCGCCGCCGCCGCCGCCGCCGACCGGATGCAGTCGGGGATTCCCACGCCTCGGTAGCCGTTCCCGGCGAGGTAGAGGCCCGGTTGCGCGGCGAGGCGGCTTTCGATCTCCCGGAGCCGGTCCAGATGCCCGACGGCGTACTGCGGCATGCAGCGCTCCCAGCGGTAGATGCGCTGGAACACGGGCTGCGGGCGCTCGCCGAGAACCTCGCCCATCTCCTGGAGCGCCATGCCCGCCAACGCGTCGTCCTCCTCGCCGATGACTACCGGATCGCGCGCGCCTCCCAGAAAGCACCGCGCCAGGAGCTGGTCCGGGGGACTGCGAAACGGGAATTTCGTCGAGACCCACGTCAGAGCGACCAGACGCTTCCTCTCGCTGCGGGGCACCACAAAGCCGAAACCTTGGGGCCGGGTCCGGAAGGCCGCCGGCGCGAATCCGAGCGCCACGATGGCGGAAGAGTGGTAGCGGATCGGCTGCAATTGGTCCGCGAGGCCGCGATCGAGTTCGCGCAGCAGCCGCGCCGCGGCGTGAGCCGGGGTGGCTACGATGAGCGCGTCCGCAGCCCTCTCCCCGGCCAGCGACTGAATCGTAAAGCCCGCTCCGGACAGCGGACGGTGCGCGGGCTTGGCGGGACATGCCGTGCGGATGGTCGTCTTCCGGAGGCTCTCCCGAAGCCGTTCGATCAGCCCTCCCACACCGTCGCGGAGCGTGAGGAACAGACCCCCCGGGGAACGCCCTCTGCCGTCGGCGGCCGCGGCCCGCAGGCCGCGCCAGAGGCTGCCGTGCTTTTCTTCGAGCGCCACCAGTTGCGGCAGCGCGGCGCGCGCGCTGAGCGCATCCACGTCGGCTCCGTACACGGCCGCCAGCAAAGGTTCCGCCAGGCGCTCCAGAACCTCGCTCCCGAATCGTGCGCGGAGGAACTCCGCCGCCGAAACATCCTTCCCCCGGGCCGAGGGCGCTGGAAGCAGAGGCGAGGCCGCCAGGCGCAGCTTGCCGCTCCAGGAAAGCAGATCGCTTCCGAAGAGCGGCCCGAGGCGGCTCGGCACGACGAACAGCAATCCTTCAGGCAGCTCGCGCAAGCGGCCGTTTCGCAAGACATAGGTCTTGCGGAGAACGTCGTTGCTCGGGACCAACTGGTCTCCCAGGCCCAGCTCGCGGCACAGATCAGCCGCCGCCGGCTTGAGCGCGAGAAACGAATCAGGCCCGCCCTCGATGAGGAACTCGCCCTGGCGATCCGTCACGATGACGCCCCCCAGGCGGCTGCGGGCTTCGAGCAGCTCGATCCGGACCTCGATCCCCGCCTGGCCGGCTTCTTTCTCCAGGAAGTACGCGGCGGATAAGCCGGAGATTCCTCCTCCAATAATAACGACTCGATGCAAGCGGGGCACCTCACCGGGGACTGGAAGCGATGGGATCGCCCGCGCGGACGGCGGGCAAGTGCTTTTCTACGACGGCCACCAGCGCCCGTACGAAAGCCGGGCTGTCGTTCAACGATTCCGTGCGCCGCAGCAGGATTCCCCGTTGTTCGGCGAAGCGGCGAAAGCCGATGTCAATGTCGTAGAGCACCTCCACGTGGTCGGAAACAAACCCGATCGGCGCGATCAGCACGCGCGCGCCTGTCGAGAGCTCTTCGAGGACGGATTCGACGGTGGGGCCCAGCCACGGATCGGCGGTGGCGCCCTGGCTCTGGTAGGCGAAGCGCCAGCCGGCCACGCCGCACCGCTCGGCCACGGCCGCCGCCGTGGCGCGCACTTCGCGGTCGTAAGGGTCGCCCTCGGCCAGCACTTTTTCGGGCAGGCTGTGCGCGGTGAAAATCACGCCCGGCGGTTTCTGCGGCGCACTGCCCGGCTCGCGCGAAAAATCTTCCAGCGCGGCGCGCACCTTCTCGGCCAAGGCCTCGATCAGCAGCGGCTCCTGGTGCCAGGTCTCGACGAAGCGGACGGGAAACTCGGCGCCCATCTCCTTTTGCGCCTCTCGCACGTGCTGGAAATAAAGCCCGACGCTCAGGCGCGAGTTCTGTGGCGCTAGGCAGAGCGCGAGCGCCTCCGTGACGCCGTCCTTGGCCATTTCCGCGACCGTATCGCGGATGAACGGATGCCAGTTGCGCATCCCGAGGTAGACGCGAAGACGTCTCCCATCGCCGCGCAGCGCCTGTTCGAGCGCGCGGGCCTGCCGCCGCGAGAGCTCGAGCAGCGGCGAGCGCCCTCCAATCTGGTGGTAGCGGCCGCGGATTTCTTCGAGCAGATGCGGCGGAAACGGCCTGCCGCTGCGGATGTTCACCAGAAACGGCTCGATGTCTTCGAGCGAATTCGGGCCTCCATGCGCCAGCAGAAGGATGCCCGTGAGCGAATCCCAAGGTTTGCTATCCGTCATAATCACCCCTGTGGGCGAGCCTCGCCCCGAAACTCCCGCACCATGTCCACGACGGCCTGCACAGTTTCGACCGGGGTTTCCGGAAGAATCCCGTGCCCGAGGTTGAAAACGTGGCCGGGGCGGCCGGCGGCGGAGCGCAGAATCCGCTCGACGCGCGCGCGGATCATTTCGCGCGGGCCGAACAGCGCCGTCGGGTCGAGGTTCCCCTGCACGGCGACGTCGAAGCCCACGCGCCGCCAGGCCTCTCCGAGCTCGATGCGCCAGTCTATTCCGATGACGTCGCCACCCGCCTCGCGCATCAGCTCGAGCAAGGTGGCCGTCCCTGTCCCGAAGTGGATGACCGGGACGCCGGCCTCCGCCACGCAGCGAATCAACTCGCGGGAATGGGGCAGCACGAATTCGCGGTAATCCTCGGGACTCAGGCAGCCCACCCAACTGTCGAAGATCTGGACCGCGCTTGCGCCGGCTTCGGCCTGGCTCTTCAGGTAATCGGCGAGCACCGGCACGAGCTTGCGCAGCAGTGCCCGCCAGACTTCGGGGCGCTCGTACATCATGCGCTTAGTGTTCAGGAACGTGCGGCTGCCGCAGCCTTCGATCATGTAGCTGGCCACCGTAAACGGCGCGCCGCAGAAGCCGATCACGGGCGTCTTGCCGGCGAGCTCGCGGCAGACGATTCGGACGCTCTCGGCGACGTAGCCCAGCTCGCCGTCCTGGACGCCGCCCAGCCTGTCCACGTGCTCGGCGCTGCGAATCGCGGGCGAGAGCACCGGCCCCTCGCCCTCGGCGAAGCGGAGCTCCATGCCCATCGCCTGCGCCGGCAGCAGCAGGTCCGCAAAGATGATCGCCGCGTCCACGCCGAGCTTCCGGATCGGCTGCAGCGTGACCGCGGCGGCCAGCTCCGGCGTCCGGCAAAGCTCCAGCAGCGAATGGCGCGCCCGCAGCTCGCGGTACTCCTTCATATACCGCCCGGCCTGGCGCATGAACCAAACGGGCGTGCGAGAAACGGGCTGGCGTCGGCAGGCCCGCAGAAAGAGGTCAGAGTCGTTCGACGAAGGCATGGTCATCTAATCGTAACACGAGAAAAGAAGTGGATAGTGGATAGTGAATAGTGGTTAGCAGAACGCTGAAGGGAGGCTGTTTTCACTATCCACGAATCACTATCCACTTGAATAGTGGTTAGTGGGCGTGCGGAGGGATATCATGTCTGATATGACCGCCCCCAACAGAGGGCTCGAAGGGCTGCGGGTGCTTTCGCTCGAAAGCCGCCGCGCGGAGCAGATGGCGACTCTGATCCGCAATCACGGCGGCACGCCGATCATTGCGCCGTCCCTGCGCGAGATTCCCATCGAGGAGAACGCCGCCGCGCTGGAGTTTGCGGAAGGCTTGTTCGCCGGCGGCTTCGACTCCGTGATTTTCCTGACCGGCGTCGGCACGCGGATTCTGTTCGCCGCGATCGAAACGAAACATCCCCGCGCGCGGCTGGTGGAAGCTCTGGCGCGCGTCGTGGTAGTGGCGCGCGGCCCGAAGCCGGTGGCGGCGCTGCGCGAGTTCGGCGTCCCCATCGGCGTCATCGTTCCCGAGCCCAACACCTGGCGCGACATCCTGAAAGCTCTCGACAATTTCTTGCCGCCAGCCTCGCTCCCAGGGATGCGGATCGCGGTGCAGGAATACGGGGTCTCGAACGGCGAGTTTCTGGAAAGTCTCCGGACCGGCGGCGCGCAGGTGACGCCTGTGCCGGTGTATCAGTGGGCGCTGCCGGAGGACATCGGCCCGCTCCAGAGCGCGATTGGTGAGATTGTGCAGGGAAGAATTGACGTGCTGCTCGTCACCAGCGCCACGCAAGTTCACCACCTGATGCAGGTGGCTACGGAAGCGAGCCTGGCTTCCGATGTGTCCAAGCGCCTGCGCCGCGCCGTGATCGCTTCCATCGGCCCCATCTCGACCGAGGCCCTGGCGTCTTACGGAATCACGCCGGACTTCGAGCCGGCGCACCCGAAGATGGGACAGTTGGTGTTCGAGGCGGCGGAAAAGGGGAAAGGGGTGTTGCGGGCGAAGGACGTGAGTGGTGAATAGTGAGTGGGGAAGAAGGGGTGGGTAGAAGTTATTGCATACCCCTCTGGAAGCAGTTGTAAGGGCACGGTTTCACAGGATGCTGAAAAACTCTCAAACTACGGTCATTCTGAGGTGGCGAAGGCGACGGAAGCCGCGTCTTTTCCCTAGCCCAGGCGTTTACGCCTGGGTTCGAGGAGGCCCACATACTGTTGCAGCCCCCTTTCAGGGGGCATTCCTCTGAGCGCGAGCCCAAGCCCCCTGAAGGGGGCTGAGAAAAACGATTTGATTCCCTGTTCCCAGGCGTGAACGCCTGGGCTAGAGAAAATGGAACGCTGTAAAGTCCGTGAATAATCCAGGTGAAGGCGCGCTCTTACGGTGGTTCAAAGAGGCTATGCAACAGCCTCTACTCACCACTCACTTCTCCCTTCACAGCCGCAGGCTCTCCGGCTCGGCGGGTTTCACTTCCTGCGGCGGCTCCTCGTACTCCTTCTGCGCTTCGAAGACCTCTTGGTTGACGTAGATCTTGGCGCCGAAGCGGACGGCGATGGCCATGGCGTCGCTGGGGCGGGCGTCGAAGATCTGGGTTTCTTCGTTCCGCGCGAGAATCAGGTTGGCGCGAAACGTCCCGCGCACCAGATCGCGGATCAGGACGCGCTCGACCTTCCATCCGTTCCGCTCGAGGAAGTTCTTGAGCAGGTCGTGGGTCATCGGACGGGCGCGCCGGCGCTCGTGCATCCCCTGCATGATAGACTCGCCTTCGGAAAAGCCGATCAGCATGTGGAGGGTTTTTGGCGAGCCTACGTCGCGCAGCGTGATGCTCACGCCGGCCTGCGTGGGTTTCAGCTCCGCGATGCGAACCTCCACCGGCTCTTTCTTCTGCTGACCGTAGAGAGGCGGGCCAATCAGCATCGCGGCCCAGAATGCGGCCCCGCAGGACGCCAACAACAGCCGTGCGCTTCGATTCATGTTGCCTTCTTTCCCGGGCTGCGGTGGGAAAGGCCGCCGCACCCGCGGTCGAATGCGTTTGTATTGTACCGCGACTCCGCGTCCTGCCAAAGAAGAAAAGGCGACCGGTCGGCTCCGCTCACGGATTCGATTCGCAAGGAGAACCACCGCGTGGGGCCGAAATCGGGTAAGATTCCTCCAGCGCAACTTTTCTCCGGAACTAGGGTTAGGGAGTGGCGCAGGACAATTATCCCCCCGGAGGACGCTTGAGGACGAAGCAGGCAAGGCCAACCCGGAAGCGGAATTTCCTTCTTGTATCCATCGGCCTTATCCTCTTGGGTCTCTCTGTCTCGCCGCGGAATGGGTTTCTCGCCCGCCCGGTCGAAGCGCAGGAAGAAACGGCGAGTCCGCTGCAGATCGAGGGGGCGGAACCGCTGGAGTGCTCCTACTTCACGAACTTTTCCCAGCACTCCTCGCGCGGGCCGGCGATCCTGGAGCGCTGGCTCTCCCCGGGCGCGGCCTTGCAGTCGAACCGCGCCGGGCTTCGCACGCAGGCGGTCACCGGCATGCTCGGCTCCGTTTCCGACGGGCCTTCCATAGAGGAGGCGGAAGGGCGGAGCTGGATTGACGACTATATCTTTTCCGCGCTCGACGCGCAGGGGATCGCGCCCGCCCGACTCGCCAACGACGCGGCATTCCTGCGCCGCGTGACTCTGGACCTGACCGGACGCATTCCGCCCGCCGAGACCGTGGTGGAGTTCCTCTCCGATGATGAGGATTCGCTCAAACGCGCGCGCGCCATTGACCGGCTGCTCGACTCGCCCGAGTGGGTGGACCGCTGGACGTTCTGGTTCGGAGACCTGCTCAAGAACAACTCCCGTTCGACGCAGGTCGTGAGAAGGGAGCGGGGCAGAGACGAGTTCAACCGCTTCATTCGCGAGTCCCTGGAGGAAAACAAGCCCTACGACACCTTCGTTCGGGAACTGATTACGGCCGCCGGCGACAGCTACGAAAACGGCGCCGTCAACTTCAACGTGGGCGGGCGCATGACCATGGGGCCGGCGCAGGACACCTATGACAAGCAATGGGTGCAGGCCGCGACGGTGTTCTTGGGGCTCAAGAATTTTGACTGCGTGCTGTGCCACAACGGGGCGGGGCATCTCGATGCGGTGAATTTATGGGCCTCGCAAGTGACTCGCTACGAGGCCTGGGGCATGGCGGCCTTCTTCTCGCGCACGCGGCTCAGCGTCATCCGCCGGGATCAAGCAGCGGACAACAGTTACCTGATCCAGGAAGCGGTTCGGGGCGGATATGACCTGAATACCAACTCCGGAAACCGCCCGCCTCGCCGGCCGGCGGAAGGGGAAGCGGGGCGCGTGCAGCCGCGCTACCTGTTCAGCGGCCGCACGGCGGACGCCGCGGCGGACTACCGCGCCGTGCTGGCCCAGGAAGTGACCTCCGATTTTCAGTTCGCCCGCGCCACGGTGAACTACATCTGGGCGCACTTTTTCACGATCGGCCTGGTGGACCCGCCGGACGCGTTTGACCTGGCGCGCCTCGACCCGTACAATCCTCCGCCGGAGCCGTGGACTCTGCAGCCGTCGCATCCGGAGCTGCTCGACGAGCTGGCGCGCTTCTTCATCGCGCAACAGTACGATCTCAAAGCCCTGATGCGGGAGATCACCAACTCCCGCTCCTACCAGCTTTCCGCTCGCTATGAGGGAGAATGGAGCCCTGCCTACGAGCGGTTGCTGGCGCGGCGGCTGGTCCGCCGGATGGACTCGGAGGAACTGCATGACGCCCTGGTGCAGTCGAGCGGCATTCCCGGCAACCTGCGCCTGCGGGGATCCCCCGAGCCGATCCCGTGGGCCATGCAGCTTCCCGAGACCGCGACCCCCGGCGGGGCCGTGGGCGCCTTCCTCAACACGTTTTTGCGCGGGGACCGGGACGAGAATCCGCGCCGCGGGGACTTATCCGTGGCGCAAGCGCTCGATTTGATGAACGACCCGGTGGTCCTCCAGCGGGTCCGGGCCTCGAACGCCAATGGGCTGCTGGCGCGTCTGCTCGGTTCGGGAATTTCGGACCAGCAATTGGTGGACGCACTCTACCTGAGCGTTCTTTCGCGGTATCCGACTGCGGATGAGCGCGACACGTCCGTGACCCTTTTGCAGACGGGCAACCGGCGCGCCCGGGCCGAAGACTTGCTGTGGTCGCTCTATAACAAGGTGGATTTTCTGTTCCATTATTGACGCTGCGCGGCGCGCCCTGGGAAGCTGTCTCATAATTGTATGAAATCGCGCGACCAGACCAAACAAAGACTAACCTCAGGGGCTGAAGCCCCCGTTTTTAGCTGCTTTTGCGGCACGGCTGAAAGCCGGGCCCTTACGAACTGCGTCAACAAGTCGCATTTATGAGATGACTTCTAGAGGGAATGGCGCTTTCGGTGCGCCGAGGAAACCGAGCGAAGCCGTGAATCAGAAATTCAAACGCTTTCTGGAAAAGTATCCGCATCCGCACCGGCCGTTCTGGGAACGCCCGACGCTCTCGCGGCGTCACTTCTTCGAGATTCTGGGCACGGGGATCACCGGGTATGCGCTGTTCCAGGCGAACCGTGCGATCCCGGTGCTGGCGCAGTCGGCCGTGGTGCCGATCAGCAAGGCCCGCCATTGCATCTTCATTCTGCTGGCGGGCGCACCGTCCCACGCCGACACCTTCGACTTGAAGGAAGGTCCCTGGACGCCGGAGAACTTCAACCCCACGAGCTTCGGCGATATCCGCTTTCCGCAAGGACTGCTGCCGCGGCTCGCCGAGCGGCTGGGAGAGCTCGTGCTGGTCCGCTCGGTGCAGGCCTGGGCGTTGGTGCATTCGCTGGCGCAGACCTGGATCCAGATCGGCCGCAATCCGGCCTCGGCGCTCGGGAGCATTGCTCCGCACATCGGGAGCATCGTGGCGCTCGAAAAGGCCGCGGAGAGAACCGAGAACGATCTGCTGCCGGGGTTCATCTCGCTCAATGCGGGCGGAACCCAGGTGGGGGCCGGCTACCTGCCCGTGACCTACGCTCCGTTTCAGGTGCAGCCCTCGCCCGCCGGCTTGCGCAACACCACGCATCCGGACGGCAGGGAGCGCTGGGAAAACCGTTTGCGAATGCTCCATCTGCTCGACGACCCGCTGCGCGTGGACTCGCCGCTCGGTCCGCTGCCGACGGATATGGACCTGTTCTATCAGGCCGCCGGACGCTTGATGTACAACGACCGGGTGCAGAGCGCGTTTGCGATGTCGGAAGAAGAACGCGCCGCGCATGGCAATTCCGCCTTTGGCGACGCCTGCCTGATCGCTACGAAAGTGCTGCGGGGAAATCTCGGGACCCGCTTCGTCCAGATCACGATGGGGGGCTGGGACCACCACTCGAATATCTACGCGCCGCAAGCGCTGCCGCGCCTGGCGGGACAGTTGGACGCCGGGCTGGCCGGGTTGCTCGACGGGCTGCGCGCCGGCTCTCTGCTCGACCAGACGCTGGTGGTGGTGGCCGGCGAATTCGGCCGCACCGTCGGTCCGCCCAATAACCAGCAGGGGCGCGACCATTACTTGCAGCAGTCGGTGGTGTTTGCCGGGGCGGGCGTGCACGGCGGAAGAGCCCTGGGAGCCACCAACGAGCTGGGCGCCTTCACGGTGGACCCCGGATGGAGCCGCGGCCGCAGCATCAAAAACGAAGACCTCGAGGCCACCATCTACTCCGCCCTGGGGATCAACTGGACCACCATCCGCCGCGA